>CAXBRZ010000102.1:0-8374 GCA_963978075.1 uncultured bacterium
CATTATCCTCGTGACCAGTTGCCTGCCGGACGCCGAACTGGTGCGACTCACCCGCCAGGTCCCTATCGTGCTGACCGGCCGCTCGATCGAGGCGGAGCGCAGTTATTCGATGGACGCCGACTCGACCCCGGGCGCCAGGCTGGCGACCGAGTACCTGATCGGACAGGGGCACCGCAAGATTGCCTTCATCGGGGGGCCATCCGATCACCCGGACTCGCAGCAGCGCATGAACGGCTACAAGGCGGCGCTGGCCAATGCGCGGATCCCGTTCTCCGCCAAGCTGGTGGTGCCCGGGGACTACTCCGACGCCGGTGGCCATGCGGCGATGAACAAGTTGCTGGACGCCAAGGCGGACTTCTCGGCCGTCTTTGCCGCCAATGACCAGAGCGCCTACGGTGCCATGCTGGCGCTGCACCGACGCGGCATGCGGGTGCCGCAGGACGTGTCCGTCATCGGTTTCGACGACCTGCCCACCTCCTCCTACATCATCCCGCCGCTGACCACCGTGCATCGTTCGATCAACGAACTCGGCGAGGCGGCCGCGGAAGCGATGATTGATTTGCTGGAGGGACGAGTCCCGGCCTCGAAATTGTCATCGGCAACGCTCGCGATCCGTGAGTCGACAAGGCCGGTTCGCGCCTGATTCCTACGGCAGGTCCAGGCGTTTCAGGAACCGCTCCACCGGGCCATGCCAGGCCTCGGCATTGCGGTTGAAGATAAAATGGCCGTTGTTCTTGTCCGCTGCGAGGCGTTCAAAGGCGCCCCCGCCACCCCCTGCTTGCCATGCCGCAAACCAGCGTTCAGGCCACGTTCGCCCCCAGAAACGGTCATTCGCACTGTAGAGGAAGAGGGCGGGGACACGGGATTCCTTGCCCAGAATGCCCAGGGCGGTCTCAAGCGCGGTGGGGTCGCACGGCGCATCGACGTGCTGCAGCGAGTCGCCGCCGTCGCCACCGGACACGTTCACGACCCCTTTGAGGCCCGTGGGCCGGTCGGCGGTCAGGGCCAGCGCGATCAACCCGCCAAACGAGTCGCCGATCGCGATGGTTCGACCGGCATCGGCCCAGGGCCGGGACTGTGCAGCGGACAGCACTTGTTTCATTTCCCGTGCCGCATGGCGCAACGCCGGCAGCGGAGACTTGTGGTGACATGGGCCTGTGTATTCGAGATCTGCGCCGCCGGTGATGCCGTAGCCGATGCGCGTCGGGATCAGTACGGCGTAGCCTCGCTGCGCCAGGTAACGGGCGTTCGCGGGGAAGTCCGCGCGCCCCAGCCGAAGGTTATCCGCCTCGCTGACCCCGCGCCCGTGCAGGAGTAGTGCCAACGGGTGGCGCCCTTCGTCATCCGGTCGCACGACGAGGACCGGTAGGGAGATCGGGGTCGAGGAACGGTCCGGCACGAATTTTGTACTGAACGATTCCTCGACGACCGATGGCGCAGCGAGGACTGCCGCTGGAACCCACACCAGCAAAAGCACTCTCAGAGGGAACAGAACCATGGGCCGATCCTAGCGCAGCCGTTGACAGACGGGACCGCCTTTGTGGTACTTTGCATGAAAGCGCTTTCTAAAAGCGCACCGTTCAATCTGCGCGCGCTGTCGCGAGGGGTCTGCCATGAGTGCCTGCCAGTTCAAATCATCTCTTCGGATTGCCGGTCTTCTGGCCGCGTTGGCCGCACTGCTCGTGGCGTGCGGTGGGGGCGGGGTGACGCCAACGCCGGGCACCGGCGGTGGGGGCACCGGCGGTGGTGGTGGTGGCGGCGGCGGCGGTGGAACCGGCGCGAGCGCCACGCCGTACGTCCTCTTCGCCTCCAACTATGTCGTCTACAGTGCGCAGACCAACGGGGCATGGCTGCACTCGATACAATCCGGTGACCTCTACGCAGGGTTTGGCGGCAACTACAGTTACGGATGCTACTCAGCGGGCCAGAAAGACATAGACCGTATTCAGTTTTATATCATTCAGGCTCAGGCCAATGGCGACGGTCAGCAGTGCGGCAGCGCGACCTCCTCCACGGCGCCCACCTCCTCGGGTGACTACGCGTACGTGGCGATCAAGGCGCCCGCCAGCAACGGTGCAGGCGTGACCACAGTGCCGCCGATCGACATCAGCCAGGCGACGACGCTGCTGATCCAGATGGGCAACACCGTGGCGCCCGATGCATCGCACGGGCATGTGAATGTGTTTACCGTGGTTTTGACCAACGACCCGCAGGGCAATGGTTCGGCGGCGACGGCGACGGCGACCTGCAGCTTTGACCAGACGCTGGCGACGGTCGGCGCGGGGGCTCCGTCTGCGCTGGGTGTCGTCAATTACGCGATACCTCTCGCATCCTTCACCTGCTCGCCGGGCACGATGTCGGCACTGCAGACCTCAGGAATCACGTCCGTCGCGGTCAAGTTCACGGGCGACAAGAACCCGTCTGCGGTTTCCGGAGAGTTCGATACGATCGCGGTGGGCTACGTCGGTTTCATGAAATAAGCAATCGACCATTGCGCGTGCCATAACAAAAAAATTACAAACGACAGGGGCGACCAGGGGATATGAGCGCAACGCCGATCATGCAATTCGCGTCAGGGGCCGAAGAGCCCGAACGCCTTGCACGCCAGTTTCCGTCGGATTTTGTGTGGGGCGTCGCCACGAGTTCGTTCCAGATCGAGGGAACGCAACCCGGCGACGGCCGGGGTGCCTCGATCTGGGACACCTTCTGCCAAAGACCTGGCGCCATCATGGATGGCAGCGATGGACGGGAGGCGTGTCAGCACCTGACGCGGTGGGAGGAGGACCTTGACCTCATCGCCTCGCTGGGGCTGACGCATTACCGCTTCTCGATCAGCTGGCCACGGGTCCAGCCCGAGGGTCGCGGTGCCTGGAATGGGGCGGGTCTTGGGTTCTACGACAGACTCGTGGACGGCATGCTCAAGCGCGGCATCCAGCCGCACGTCACCCTATATCACTGGGACTTGCCCGAGGTACTCCAGGCGCAGGGTGGCTGGATGGCACCCGAGACCGTGGGCCACTTTGTCCGTTACGCCCGCCGGATCGGCGCGCTCCTCGGTGATAGGGTCGCCACGATCGCGACCCATAATGAACCCTGGGTGGTTGCGACCCTCGGTCACCAACAGGGGATTTTTGCGCCAGGGATGCGGGATCGCGCAGCGGCGGTACAAGTGTCCCACCATCTGCTGTTGTCCCATGGCGAGGCGCTGCAGGCATTGCGCGCGGACGGGGTGAAGGCGCGACTCGGTATCGTCCTCAACCAGGCTCCCGTGCACGCGGCAACCGCGCTGCAGGAAGATCGCGCCAGGGCCAGGCTTGAGGACGGCGAACTGGTGCGCTGGTACATGGATCCGCTGTTCAAGGGCGAGTATCCGGCGGATGTGCTCGAAGCGCTCGGTGCGGATGCGCCGCGCGTCGGCGCCGGGGATTTCGCCAAGATCCGTGCGCCGCTGGATTTTCTCGGCATCAATTACTACACGCGCAATATCGCGTTGGCCGAGGGTAAGTACGATCCGACCTCCAGCGGGCTGGAACTCACCGACATGGGTTGGGAAGTGTATCCGGCAGGGCTCACCGAACTTCTGTTGCGCTTGCACCGTGATTATGAGTTGCCACCGGTGTACATCACGGAGAACGGCGCGGCGTATCTCGACGAGTGCGTCAACGGGACGGTCATGGATATGGAGCGCGTCCGCTATCTCGCGTCCCACGTTCAGGCGGTGGCCACGGCGCGAGACGCCGGGGTGGATGTGCGTGGCTACTTCGCATGGAGCCTGTTGGACAATTTCGAGTGGGCGCACGGCTACACCAAACGGTTCGGGCTTGTGCACGTGGACTACGCCACCCAGGTACGGACGCCGAAGCAGAGCGCGCTGTGGTACCGCGACCTCCTGCGGGCGTTCCGCGACCGCAAGGGCGGAATGGTCCGGCGCGTGCAAGACCGCGAGATCTCCTGAGTGCGTGTCGAGTCGTGCGCTGATCAGGCGACTCGCGTCGATGCATCGACGGATTGGCGTCTGGTGTGGGCGGACGAGTTTGACGGCGAGGCGCTCGACCGTAGCCGCTGGGAAGTCCAGCTGGGCAACGGGTTCCACGATCCGCGTGCGGGCGTCTGGGTTCCCGGATGGGGCAACGGTGAGTTGCAGTCGTATACGGATCACAAGGACAACCTCAGCCTGCGAGAGGGTTGTCTTGTCATCAGGGCGCTGCGGCAAGCCTCGCCCGACGGTCATGCGTACACCTCGGCCCGAGTTCGTACCCGTGCCGGTAGCGGCGTATCGCTCTTTTCGCAGTGCTACGGCCGGTTTGAATGTCGTGCCCGCATGACCGCGGGGCAAGGACTGTGGCCTGCCTTCTGGATGCTGCCGTGCGAAGAGCGTTATGGGGGCTGGGCGGCATCCGGCGAGATCGACGTGATGGAAGTGGTCGGCAGTAATCCTCGCGAAGTGCTGGGCAGCATTCACTTTGGCGGCGTTTTTCCGGCCCGTGACCATCGCACCGTCATCCATGCGTTTTCCGGCGAAGATTCGGCAGAGCGGTTCCACCTCTATGCGGTCGAATGGGACCCCGGGGTCATACGCTGGTTCGTCGATGACGTGTGTTACGCCGAGCAGCGTTTCTGGTGGAGTTCCAGTCGCCGCGAACTCGCTGGTGGGCTGCCTCCCCGCTCGGAGCGGGACCTGAATCCCTGGCCGGCGCCATTTGATCAGCCCTTCCACCTGCTGCTGAACCTCGCCATCGGGGGTGGATTGCCGGGTCCGCCGGACGAGACGACCCGGTTTCCGGCCGAGTTTGTGATCGACTATGTACGCGTGTACGAGCGCGCCAGCGGCGAAAGACCGCTGGCGGCGCGCGGAGCGGGCGAGGTCGAGTATGCCGGGGTTGCCTGATCGCGAAACCCTGCCCGCACTGATAGGGCGGAAGACCTGTATTTCTGGGAGTAAATGAGATGATCTACCTGCGCAGTCTGGTTCGCCTCATGGCAACAGTTGCTGTCCTTCTGGGGCTTGCCGCGTGCGAGCCTGGTGCCGCGACCGCGCCGGCGCAGCCCAGCGTCGTTGCGATAACCCCCATGCCCGCGAATTTCACACTGCCGCTGGGCCACACGCAGACGCTGGCGGTGCTGGGGCAATTGTCGGATACAACGAAGCCGCCGATCGACGTGACCGCAGGTTCGTCGTTCTCGACGTCCGACGCCCGCGTCGCGACGGTGGATTCCCGCGGTGTCGTGAAGGCGATGCACAGCGGTTCTGCCGACATCCATATCCTGCACTCCCAGTCGGGCAAGTCGACGACGGCGACGGTGATCGTCCCGCAGGCGGATTTGGCTGGCATCACGCTGACACCTTCGACACTCGCGCTTCCGCCGGGCTCGACGGCCTCGCTTGGCGTGCTGGCGGTATACGCCGATACCTCGACGGCAGCGCTTGTCTCCGGCGTGACCTTTGTTTCGGCGGATCCGACCATTGCGTCGGTCGATGACCAAGGCACGGTCACGGCCGTCAAGAGCGGCACCACCAGCATCACGGCGACGGACACCGTGTCGGGCCGTACGGCGGTGGCGGCTGTTTCCGTCGGGGCAAGTTACACCGTACTCAACGTCGGTGATCCCTCTTATGCGTATACCCTGACTCCGTTCGGCGGGGAATCTGCGAGCGTGACCTCCGCGGGCGTGCCGCCCGGTGGTCCGTCCGGAAGCGTGATCATGATCACCAAGCCCGCCGGAGCGCCGTGCTGGGCGGGCACGACGATTTCGGTCGGCGGGCAGCTGTCTATCGGCGCGCTACCGTTCTCGGCCAACGCGCACGTGGTAACGGTCCAGTTCTACGCGCCCGCCGCGGGAATGCTTGTCAAACTCAAGGCGGAGAATGCCGCCAATGGCGGCATCAGCGTCGAGACGGACGTCTACACCAGCGTGGCTGGCTGGCAAGTGCTCAGCTTCGACTTCGCGTATCCCTCGCCGGGTACGGCTGCAATCGACCCGGCGCAGACCTACAACAAACTGTCGATCTTCAGCGACTTCACGTGTGCAAGTGGCGGCGCATCGCCGGCGGCCGATGAAGTGTTCTACGTCGGCCCGGTGACGTTCATTGGTGCGGCCGGCCCCGCGGCACCGCCACTCCCCGTGCCGCTGCCGACCTACAGCATCATGGATTTCAACACTGCGGGCGTGACCTACACGGCTACACCGTTCGGAGGAGCGGGGGCGGCGCTCGCGGCCAGTGGCATTCCTGCCGGTGGACCGGGCGGCACGGTCATGCAGTACGTGAAGGGGGCGGGTGCGCAGTGCTGGGCGGGCGCGACCCTTTCGGTGGGGTACAACTATTCCATCGGGCAGTTGCCGTTCGCCAATGGCGCGACGCGCATCACGGCTCCGGTATACGTGCCAAACGCAGGCGTGGACATCAAGCTGAAAGTCGAGGATGCCAACAATCCGTCCGTGTCGGTCGAGACCGACGTGACCGCCGCAAGCGCCGGTTGGCAGACGCTGACGTTTGATTTCGCCAATGCCGCACCTGGCACGCCGGCGCTCGATCTCACCAAGACTTACAACAAGATGTCCTTCTTCGGTGACTTCACCTGCGGCAATGGTGGTGCGGCGCCGGCGGTGGACGAGGTGTTCTACCTTGGGCCTTTCACTTTCGTCGGCGCTGCAGCGCCGGCAGCACCGCCGCTCTCACCGCCGGTCATCACGAGTACGTTCCAGACGGTGACCTTCGATGATGGCACGAAGGTCTATCCGACCTCGGATTTCGCCGGTGATGTGAGTTCCGTCGGTGCGGGGCCGGCCGGCAGCAACGGCAACGTCCTGAAACTCGTCAAAGTAGCGAATGCCGCGCTCTACGCCGGGACGCTGGTGGGGGATTCGGGCACAGCGGGCGCGCCGACGGTGGGGGTGATTCCCTTCAGCAGCACGCGCACCACGTTCACCATGCGGGTCTGGGCTGCGCAGGCGGGTCTTGACGTCAAACTGAAACTGCAGGACGCCTCGGCTGCGCATACCGTGGAGACGGACGCGCTGACCACCGTGGCGGCGGGCTGGAGCACGCTGACCTTCAACATGGCCAATCCAGCGCCTGGTACGCCGGCGCTCGATCCGGCGCAGACCTATGTGACGCTCGTCGTGTTCCCGAATTTCGGCAGCACGCCGGTCGTGGACGAGCCGGCCATGTACTTTGACGACATCACCTTCCTGCCCTGAGGCAGGAATCGCGCCGGCCGTACTGCGGCCGGCGCCGGCGGTGAGGCCTCGCGCCGCTCCGCGGCGCGCAAGCTTCTAGAGGGTTCGAATCGGGGGGGGGTGGACATGAAAGCAGACAACGGGCGCCTGTCGTTCTTCGACAAGATCGGCTACGGATTTGGCGATTTCGCTTCGAACTTCTTCTGGCAGATGTTCGCGATCTACATCGCCAAGTACTACACCGACGTCTTCATGCTTGGTGCCGCGGCCATGGGCACGATGATGCTGGTCACACGCTCCGCGGACGCCGTGATCGACCCCCTGATCGGGATCGTCGCGGACCGTACGCGCACCCGTTTCGGCCGCTTCAGGCCGTATCTGCTCTGGATGGCGGTACCGCTTGCTCTGTCCGCCGTGGCTACGTTCACGGTTCCGGATCTTACGGGGTCGGCGAAGATCGGCTATGCCTACCTTACGCTCACGCTGCTGATGTTCTGCTACTCGGCCATCAACATTCCCTATTCAGCGCTGTTCGGCGTCCTGACGGCGGATTCGGCCGAGCGCAGTACGGTCTCCGCCTACCGCTTCGTATTCGGCTTTTTGCCCATCTTCATTCTCGTGAACGCGACGGATCCGATGGTGCGCTACTTTGGCGGCTCCAGCATCGCCCCGCGCGGATGGCAGGGGGCGATGATCGTTTATTCGATCGTTGCTGTGGTGTTCTTCGTCTTGACCTTCCTGCTGACGCGCGAGCGCGTCAAGCCCGTCGCCGACCAGCGCCAGAACCTCAAGGAAGATTTGCGCGACCTGAAGGGCAACCGGCCTTGGCTGGTGCTGAGCCTTGTCGGCGTGGCGGCGCTGACCTGCGGCAACATGCGCAGCGCGGTGATGTTGTACTACTTCGACTACGTGGTGCCTAATGGCCACGACGCCTTTGCCACTGCCATGACCATCGGCGCGCTGGCCTTCCTTGTGGGCGTCGCGATCTCGGCGCCGCTCGTGCACCGCTTCGGCAAGAAGCGCTTCTACCTGTGGTCGACGCTCACGACCGCTGCGTTGCTGGTCGCCTTCTATTTCGTGTCCCGTGACAACATGGGCTCGCATGACAAGTTCAAGCAGAACCTGGGTCTGCCTTTCGAACTGATCGCCGACACCGAAGAGAAGCTCTGCCACATGTTCGGCGTGGTGAAGAACA
>CAXBRZ010000103.1:0-8323 GCA_963978075.1 uncultured bacterium
TCCTGCTGCTCGCAAGCCACGTCAGCACCGCCGCACCCCGGCTGCTGGAGCATCGCGACCTCTTTCAGATGCACTGGGCGAACAGCCTCGACATCCGCCATGACGGCGCGGAGGTTGTCTATGCACGCAACTTCAACGACATCCAGACCGATCAGGTGTTGCAGAGCCTCTGGCGGGTCGACACCGCCAGTGGAGTCCAGAAGCCGGTGACGGGCGAGCCCGGTCACTACGGTTCGCCCCGCTGGTCACCGGACGGCACCCGCATCGCCTACCTCGCAACGGGCAAAGACGGCCGGACCCAGATCGTCCTGCACTGGATCGGTGGCGAGACGGCGGTACTGACGCATCTCACCGAGGCACCGTCGGACCTCACCTGGTCACCCGATGGGCGGCAGATTGCGTTTGTCATGCTCGAGCCGGTCGCTCCACCCACGCTCGGCAAGGCCGTCGAGAAACCAGCGGGCGCGAGCTGGGCTGAAGGTCCGACCGTCATCGACCGTCTCAACTTCCGCGCGGACGGGCAGGGGCTGGATCGAACGGGATACCGGCACGTGTACGTCGTCTCGACCGACGGCGGTGGCACTCCCCGCCCGCTGACGAGGGGTCCTTACAGTGATGCCGGGCCACTCGCCTGGTCCCCTGACGGTCGCTCGGTCTACTTTGCCGGCAACCGCAACGCAGACTGGATGCGCGACCCTGAGGACTGGGGCCGTCACACCTCGATGGTCCTCTCGATCTACCGGGTCGACCTTGGCGACGGGTCACTCGTGCAGCTGTCGCATGAGGTCGGCCCGTACCATGCGCCGACCGTATCACCGGACGGCAAGATGATCGCGTATCTCGGGTACGTCGACCGGCATGTGGCCAACCAGAACGTCCACGTGACGGTGATGGACCCTGACGGAAGCCATCCACGCGTCATTGCGCCGAGCTTCGATCGATCCATCATGGCCGCGCATTGGGCCGCTGACAGCCGGAGCCTGTACATCCAGTATGTCGATGAGGCCATCACCAAGGTCGCGCGTATGGGTTTGGACGGCCGCATCGAACCGGTCGCGGACCATCTGGCGGACGGCGAGGGACCCGTACAGTTGCCCTACACGGGGGGCGAATTCGCGGTGGCGGAGGAGGGGACGGTCGCCTACGTCGGCGGACATCCGGACCACCTGCCTGAGATTTTCATGACCCGAAACGGCAAGAGTCGGCGTCTGACGAATCTCAACACCGACCTCTTGGCCGAACTCAACCTCGGAAAGCTCGCGGCCTTGCCCGTGAAGTCCTCCTTCGACGGACGTCCGATCAGCGCCTGGGAATTGCTGCCGCCGAACTTTGATCCGAAGAAGAAGTACCCGCTCATCCTCGAGATCCACGGCGGACCCTATCTCAGCTACGGACCGGTGTTCTCATCCGAATACCAGCTCTACGCGGCCGCAGGCTACATCGTGGTCTATGGCAACCCGCGCGGGTCGAATTCGTACGGGGAAGAATTCGCCAACCTCATCTACAACAACTACCCAAGCCACGACTACGACGATCTCATGAGCATCGTCGATGCCGCCATCGCGCGTGGCAACGTGGACACCGACAACCTGTTCGTGACCGGTTCTTCCGGCGGCGGCGTGCTCACCTCATGGATCGTCGGCAAGACGCGCCGTTTCCGTGCCGCCGTCACGCAGCGTCCGGTCATCAACTGGACCAGCTGGATGCTCACCGCCGACATGGGCTCGTTCGGCGCGCGCTACTGGTTCCGCAAGCTGCCATGGGAGGACCAGGAGACCTACTGGAAGCTCTCGCCGCTGTCGCTCGTCGGGAACGTCACGACGCCGACGATGGTGCTGGTGGGCCTGAGCGACCTGCGCACCACCGTGTCCGAAGCCGAACAGTACTATCAGGCGCTGCAGCTGCGCGGCATTCCGACAGAACTCTATGAGATCCCCGGCGCCGCGCATGTCGCGATCCGGCCCTCGCAACTGGCGCAGGCCCAGTCTGCCATCGTCGAGTGGTTCAATCGGTATCGCACCGACCTCCACCCCTGACACGTGCCACCCCCGGCGCGGCCGTCGAGGCGCGCCGGGGGTTGGCAGCAGTCAGAGAGGGCGCAAAAGGTAACGGCCGATCAGGCCGTCACGTAATTCGAACCAGACCATGAACGGCTTGCAGGAGCCGTCGGGACCGCGTACTTCACCCAGGAACGCACCGCGTCCCTGGTCGATCACAAGATCGACCACCCGATGGCGGATGCCGGCCGCCGCGAGTTGCTCGCGGCGCGCCTCAAGAAAGGCCTCGATGGCGGCACGACCCTGCATGCGGGTGGGCTTGCCGACCGCAAATTCGTGGTGGGCCCAGACCTGGGCATGCGACCACTCGATGTCCTCGTGCAGTGCCGAGGCGGCGCGGCGCATGTCGCCCTGGTCCACGCCGTCGTAATACGTCTGCTGCAACAGGCGCAGCGCGAGCTCGCGTTCAGACACTTCAGGAACCTCCTGCATGGATGACCACCTGCGCCGGGTTGATCAGGCCGTAACGACTCTTGTGCGCCGTGCGCAGGAACGCCTCCGGCACCTGTTCGATGCCTTCAAGGACACAGCCGATCAGCGGCCGCAACTGCACCCGGCCCGAGGCCACGAGGTGCACGCTCGTCTCGAACAGGCGGCGGGTCAGCACCGACGGATAGACAAAGCGCAGCGCGCGGAAGCGGAACACGCCATAGGGCAACTGTGTGGCATCGCCGTCGAAGGCGATGCCGACGACCGTGCCTTCGTCACGCAGCATTTTGCCCGCTTGCACGAGGGTTTCGTTGCCCGCTAGGCCCTGCGCAACCGGCCCTCCCGCAGTCTCGATCACGACGTCCGCTCCCTCGCCACCGGTCAGCGCGCGCACGGCCTCCACAGGATCGGTGTCTGTCGCATCGATGACCTCATCGGCACCAAGGGTGCGGGCGAGCGCTAGCACCTGCGGTCGGCGGGCGATAGCGATCACGCGCCCGGCGCCCGCAGTACGGGCCACCTGCAGGCACGAGAGCCCCATCGAACCGAGTCCGATGATCACCACCGTATCCCCGAGGCGAAGGTTCGCCGCATGCACGGCTGCCACCGCGTCGCTCAACGGCTGTACGGCAGCCCCCTCGCTGTCGGACACATGGTCAGGGAGGCGCACGAAAAGGCTCGCGGGAAAAACGCCGTACTCGGCCAGCGCCCCCGGATAATCGAATCCCACGATTCCCTCGGGATGGGACCCCCGCGCAGCCACCCGGTCGCCGATGACAAGCGACGTGACTCCCTCGCCCAAGGCGACCACTTCCGCCGAGAATTCATGACCGAATGCCTGCGCGGGGCCGCGGGCGAGGGCGCGCTCGATCAGGGCGTGGCCGTAGGTGCGTTCGCCATTGAAGAGCAGGGTTTCCGTGATGCTGGGCTGCACGGTGCGAATCCGCACCTTGACCCAGCCGGGCTTGGGCTCGGGCTGCGGCAATGTGGCCAGGCGCATGTCACCTGGGCCATGAAGTTGCCACGCGCGCATGAAGGGGTTTGGCACCGGGAACATAGACTCATCCAGGGAAGTTCAAGCCAATGTATCGGAGACCGATAAGTATTGGGAGTGGTGCAATTTTCAAGTTTTGGCAGACGTGGGCAGCCCTCTCGAATCCTCAAGCCGAAACCGAAAGTAAGGAGCCCGGAATGAGTTTTGATCTAAAGTTAGACTAGCCTTTCGGCCAGTCGTGTAAATGAACAAACGGAAATAGACCATGAACGTGGCTGCGCATGAGGCCAAAACTCACTGGAATCAGTTACTTGACCGGGTCGAGGCGGGTGAAGTCGTCACCATCACACGTCGCGGAAAGGTCATTGCTCGAATCGTTCCGGCTGAATGTACGGCGTCATCGTCGGCCGTGGCACGCGCCGTGCTTGAGATTCGGCAACTGAAAGGCGAACTGAAGTTTGATGCAGCCGAAATTCGGCCGATGATCAACGAGGGTCGCGCCTGAGAGTCATCCTTGAAGCCTCAGAAGTTCCGGAATTTCGAAGGCCTGGCTCGAGAGCATTCATAGCTTCTGCCAGGCTTTGGTTGCATTGAACGCAACTTCGGTTGTTTCAATGTCAACCCGCGCAATGCCGAGTTGTGCCGCTCTCTCACGCCATGAGCGGCAGATCCTCACGATCTCGTTGACGATCTCTGCAGCGCGATCTTTGGAATCGACATACCATTCACTGGTCTCGATAACGGTTTCAAGGTTCGGCCGATTATCGGTTTCATTGATGTTGAGAACGTGGTCGGCCTTGTCAATGTTCGGATTCACATCGAAGGCCGGTGCGAGGCGCCATCCCGACTCGGTCAGGATGAACCCGTGGTTGCGGAGGTGATCGTCACGATTGCCGATGGCGACATTGAACGCGACGCGCCTGAAGAGCTGCTCAAGGTCGCGCGCAACATGGTTCCTGGCACCGCGATGGTGCAGGAATTCAGCGAGTTCCAGATAACTGGTGCCCTCGCTCTCGTCCTTGCGCAACATGGCCATGGCGGATGCATAGAACCGGCGTCGTCCATCGACCCGGTCGAATCGTTGAACGCAGAAGGTACGGAAGTTGCTGCCGAACGACCGGATTTCCGCCGAGGGCACGTCGATTCCAGCGTATGTCGCCAGATCATGGGCGAGTTTCTCCCAAGCTCCGACGTCCCGATCGTCCTCGCGTGCTGGAAACTTCGCGATCCAGAGCGATCCGTCCGGATCCATGTAGTTGGCCTTTGGGCGCGCTCCGCCCAGGGAGGCGCCTGGCGCGACGAGAACGGCGAGCCATTTCCGGAGGGCATCAAGATCATCGAGCCGCCGTGCCGTGATCTCTCCGGCCACCTCCTCGAGTTCGCGCAGGCTCGTGACGGGAGGCGCCGCGAGTGGTTCGCTGGCGAGGAACGCACTGTGGCCAGCCTTGCGAAAGCGCAGCGCGCCCTGTCGCGTCAGGTCCTGCACACCGATCAGGTAGTCCCACGCATATAGCGTCCGAGGCGGACGACCCTCGTCGATCGCCGCGAGGGCCTCGCGCCGTCTGATCAACATCTGCCCCCAGCGATCGGGCGCCGAGTCGTCGAAGATCCGGAAGTTCCCCTGCTCGGGCTTTGGAAAGTAGGCTCCCTCGCCGAGCGACAGGTCTAGGTCGAGCGCGAACCGCAGCGGGTGGCACAGCCACGGCACCGCGTATCCGAAGCGAACCGTTCCGCGGTCGTGGGCGAGGGTACCCACCCGGACGGGGCCATCCAGGAAGTCGACGTCCAGCCAGACCTCAAGTTCATTGCTCATGGCTGCTCTAACGAGCGCTTGTCCGCCACCTTTCGGCGCTTGCGGCGAGCCGGCAAGGCCTGGTCCTGCAGCAGCCGACCGAGACGATCGTCACGGGCGAGGAGTTCGAAATCGGTTTCGAGGCCGAGGACGCTCATGACGCGCACCAGCGTTCCGAGGGAGATCGCTGACTCTCCAGCTTCGAGCCGGTAGAGGGTCATCCGTGAGATGCCGGCCCGCTCACAGGTGATGTCGATGGCCAGTTCGCGACGCAGGCGGGCGAGGCGCAGGCGTTCTCCAAGGGACTCAAGGAGTTTGCGCTGGGACGGGAACATCGGTGGCTGTCGAGCTGGCATGTCTCCCAATATAGATGAAAAGTACTTTAAAGTCTAAATTGTGATACTAAAAATGGATTACCGTCTACAAGATTGAGTTCACGTCATTCGTATGCCGCCTTTAGGCCGAGTCTTGGAGACGGCAGGAGAGCGCCCCCACTTGCTAAGGACTACAGGTTTCAAGGGTCACGAGGCTTCATAACGGGATATTCGGACGTTTCTTGCCGAGATGAAATTCATGGCGCTCGATTTGTAAGCGCCGTAGGCGTCTGCAGATCCAGGGATCGGGGACCCGTCAAAGCCCGTGAAAGGCAACGAAAATCGGACGCTTGAATAGTCGTGGCTCACAATATCTTGCAGGAGGAAAAAATCGATGTAGCCACGGAAGGACTCAAATAGCGCGAAGAATGATGCATACCGCGACAAGGTATCGCTGAGTGGGCTCGACACGCCTTCGTAGTGCCGTTTTATGCACTCAACGGTCAGATCGAACCTGTCACGGATGTATCGGTTGAGTCCTCTTTCCGCATTGATGGTTTTCTTTCCGCCTATTCGGTTGGACGGAAATATCATCATGCCGCCGATCGTGTACCCAAGCCGTTGGAACTCGCAAATTTGCTCATCCGGAATCGTACGTATGAATCCTGCAACCTCGCGATACTTCCTATAGGCCGGGATGACGCTGTCGCTGGACACGGAGAAACTTCCTAACTCAGACCGATGTTCCAGATAGGCGTGCCCAGTGGACCGGGTCAGCTGGAATTTGGTCCCGCAGGGCAGGGGCTTGCTCCAAAGAATTTGGTGATATTCGCGCAGTCGGGCGCTGTACCGGTCCGGATCTTTGTTTGGCGGTGTATCGCTCCGGAAGTCGAAGTCGGTGTCTAAGTTGGGAGTCATTGGCGAATCAAAGTTGCCTCCAAGGATTCAACACTTCAATCTCGCAGTGCTCGAAATATGCGGTGCTGCACGTGACGCGTCTGACTCCGTGCGCGCGGGTAAACGCGGCGATCATGGCGTCAAACTGGCTTATGGGCCTACCCAGGAGCTTTCTGCCAACGGCAATATCGGCGTAATGCAGAGAGCAGTCGGCGCTGAAAGCGATGACCCGACCACCGAAATCCTCGCCAAAGATGCCTTCTATCGCAGCCTGAAGCATGTCGCGTCGCTGGCCTCGCGGAAGGAGCGCAATGCCGAATAGGATCTCGGCCTGGTTGATGAAGTTCGTGAAAATCTGCTGCTTGGGCTGTGATACCAGCCACGCTGCTACGTTCGCGTCGGGTTCGGGGCGAGGGATTTCCGAGAGCACATTCGTATCCAAGACGAACATGAGTTAGCCGAGGTCGACCGGGCGGATCGGGTCACGGGTCGGGATATCGAGCTCGACGCCGCCAAGCGACTGGAGGCGTGCCCGGATGCTCTGATACAGCGACTGGCCCGTGTCACCAGTGGTCGCAAGCGCAGTTTTCAGGATCGTCCGAACTTCTTCTTCCATGAAGTGACCGTTCCGAGCGGCCTGCAATCGCAGCTGCCGTATCAGCCGATCATCCAGATCCCTGATCGTCATGGTGGACATATGCGCGCTTCCAATGAGGAGAATGCATATTACTCATTGCATGCACATAGATTGAACGGGCAATCGGATTGATGTGACCTTAAACCGTTGTATTACATAATATGTATTATGCGAACTGCCGGACGATGTGCCTTTTGAGACTGAGGTTGCCTACCATCGTCCTATATGACTTAGACCTTACAACCGAATCGGCGGTCACAACGAGTGTTCAGCAGGTAATTGACTGCGGCAGTGCTTGCAAAGTATTGCTTCAGCACGAATTTCCTCCGCACAGAACGGGCACTTCTTAACCATCGACTTATCTTGGGAAATTTTTGATGGTTGAAGCATCTTCGTGGGGTCGTAGCTTGAACTATCGTCTTTCCCAATCGTACCTGGCTCCGGTTGCGGTGCTGTCGCGCCGTCCGAAGGTAAGCCTTTCGCGAAAATCTCACCACATCTCAAACAAACCTTCGTTTTTTCGTACTCAGCTAATCGCTTCTCATATTTCTCTTTTTCCTTCGCGTCGCTTGCCTTAAATTTATTGCTCAAGGAGATCGCGCCAACGGATATTGCCAAAAGAGCAAAAGCTTCGCCCGGACTCTCTTTCCAAACCCCGTACACCAAGGTCTGAAGCGCCAAAATAACCAAGCCGACACACCCGCACCCGTTCGCACAACCGCTCATCTCCGTCGGCTTCTCGGGTGGCGTCACTGAACCGGCTATAAGGGTTTGTTGATTAGCATTTGTCTTGGCGAAACCTAGGCCGCCTTCTGCGCTCGAACCTAGGCTGCCATGCCCCGATCCAACACCCATTCCAACGGTCGTGGAGTGAACAGACGCAGTGCCTTCAGCATGAACTAAACGAGCGGATTTCCAATTCTCACTGCTGCATTTCGGACATTTCACTGGGCGGTTTCAAGTCTGAAGCGCAACGTTTTCGCGGAAGTACGTTTCGTAGTTGAAGGACTCGGGCATGAAGAGCTCCATCGGGCACTTCCAGCCTAACGACTTGCGAGGCCGGACATTGAGGCTGAAGGCGACGGCGTCGAGATCTGCCTGAGTCAGAACCGAGAGATCCGCACCTTTCGGCATGTACTGCCGCAACAGCCCGTTCGTGTTCTCGTTGATGCCGCGCTGCCAGGGACTGTGCGGATCGGCGAA
>CAXBRZ010000104.1:0-8307 GCA_963978075.1 uncultured bacterium
AACCGCAGCGTGTCCTCCACCATTCGGTCGCTTCCCGTGCATCGACCTGAGCGTGGTGGATTTGTCGCCAACGCCGTCGGACAACGTCGCAACCGCCCCCACTGCGGCGCCGGTGACTCCAGATCCCCCGGCTGCAGCACCGCATGATCGGGCTTCGGATGGCGCTCGACCTGAAGTCCGGCCACTTCCAGCATACGGAAGAACCGCTCCGGATCGCCGATGCCGGCGACGGCATGCACCCGGCGCCCCGCCCAGGCCGACAACTCGACTCTCGCGCCACCTGCAAGAGGCACGAGGCCGGTTGGAACGAGTGCCGAACGGATGCCGGCAACCCCAGGATGACCCTCGCCGTTCAAAATCACCCCTGCGACAGTACCAAGCCGCCAGAGACCCTCGCGCAACGGACCCCACGGCAGGAGGTGGCCGTTGCCGAACCCACGTCGGGCATCCACCACGACGAACTCAAGGTCGCGCGCCAGGCGATAGTGCTGCAGACCGTCGTCGCAGAGGATGACGTCGACCGCCGGTGCCACCTGGCAGGCAGCCGCCACGCGGTCGCGTCCCACCACGACCCGAGCGCCGGTACGACGCGCGATCAGTACCGGTTCGTCGCCCACGCGCAGGGGATCGCTCGTTGGCAGCACTTCCGTCGGACCGCTGTCGGAGCCACCGTAACCCCGACTGATCACACCCACCCGCAGACCCCGCGCCGCAAGGGCACCCGAGAGCCACACGATGGTCGGAGTCTTGCCGGCACCGCCAACGGTAAGATTGCCGACCACGACGACCGGGCGACCCGGGTGTATGGGGGGAAGGATTCGCCACGCATAAAGGCACCGGCGCACGGCACTGCCGATCCTGAACAACAAGGACAATGGCGCAAGCACAATCCCGCCGCGACCGTCGCCAAACCAGACACGTTCAAGAAAGCGCTGCATCGCTCAGGCGTTGAACTGCATGCGGTGCAAGGCGGCGTAGACACCGTCGCGTGCCAGCAGTTCGACATGACTGCCCGTCTCGACGAGGCGGCCCTCCTCCATAACGACGATTCGGTCCGCGTGCTCGATGGTCGACAGGCGGTGGGCAATCACAAGCGTCGTACGGTTCTGCATGAGGGTCACAAGCGCTTCCTGGATCGTGCGCTCGGACTCGGTATCCAGCGCGCTCGTCGCCTCGTCCAGAATCAGGATCGGCGCGTCCTTCAGCAACGCCCGGGCAATGGCTATGCGCTGGCGCTGGCCACCGGAGAGAAGTACGCCCCGGTCACCGACCGGGGTGTCGAGTCCGGCCGCCAGCTGTTCGGCGAACTCAAGGACATGGGCTGCCCGCGCCGCCCGCTCCACCGCTTCGGCAGACGCGCCCTCGGTGTTGAAGATGATGTTGTCGCGAATCGACCCGTTCAGGAGCACGACATCCTGGCTCACGAGACTGACGTTGCGCCTCAGTTCGGCGAGGCGGATCTCGCGTACGTCGATGCCGTCGACCCGCACATGCCCCTCGCTGACGTCATAGAAGCGTGCCACGAGCCCCACAAGCGTGGACTTGCCGCTGCCGGACCTGCCCACAATCGCGACTGTCCGGCCCGCTTCGACCTCGAGGCTGACGCCGTCGACGGCAGGCACCTTGCCGGGGTAGGCGAACCGCACGGCCTCGAAGGTCACCCGGCCCTGTGCCCGCGGCAAAGCGTTGCGACCGGTATCCGGCTCCCCAGGCTCGTCGATCAGTTCAAAAATGCTGCGCCCGGCCGCGATACCCTGCTGCAACGGGCCGAACACGGCCACCAGACGCTTCAGCGGGGCGGTCAACAAGAGCAGCGCACCGAGGAAGGACACGAAGTCGCCGACCGACAAATGTTCGTTGAGCACCTGACGGATCGCCAGATACAACACTCCGCCCAGTGCTATGGAGGCAATGAACTGCACGATGGGATTGGACAGCGCCCTTGCCCGCATCAGCTTCATGTTCTGGAAGCGATTGGCCTCGTTGACCTCTTCGAATGCCGCCGCCTCGAAATCCTGCGCATTGAACACCTTGATCAGGCGCTGACCGTCGATCGCTTCCTTGGCCACCCGCGTGACATCGCTCATCGAATTCTGGATACGTGATGAGTAGCGGCGGAACGCCTTGTTGATGATTTGCAGCAGTCCCACGATGAGCGGCGCCACGACGAGCGCCCCGCAGGTCAGCCGCCAGTTCAGCCAGAGCAGCCAGCTCAAGAGACCCATGATGGTGAGCGTGTCGCGGACAATGATCGTGATGGATTCGGTCGCGGCCTGCGCGACGAGTTCGGTGTTGTACGTCAGTTTGGACAGCAGATCGGCCGAACTCACCCGGTCGTAATAGCCGCAGGGCAGATCAAGATAATGGCGGAACAGTTCGCCGCGCAACTTCTTGATGATCTGGCGACCGACCCAGCCCGAACCATACTGGGCAAGGTATTCCCCAACGCCGCGGATCGCGAATAGAACGACGATGCCGACCGGCACGAAGACAAGCGTCTCGCGGTTGCGATCGACAAAGGCCCCATCCAGAAAGTGTTTGACGAGGTAGGCATAGCCCGTGTCCACCGAAGCAAACATCGCCATGCCGAGGATCGCCAGCAGGAACATCGGCCAATGCGGCCAGATGTAGCTGCGAAGTCGTGCATAAACCGCTCGGGCGCTTGGGTCTTGGACAGCCATCTCAGGTTCCCGGCTGCAGGTTGACGGTGGCGATGTTGACTTCAGCAAATCCCACCTTGGCCGCGACGTCCATCGCGGTCACCACGGCCTGATGCGTCGCGCGAGCGTCTGCACGGATGGTCACACTGGCGCCTGAGGCACCCGCGCCGGCCACCCGCTCGAGCGCCGAGCGCAGCGTGCCGGGTCTCGTATTGACGAGCGCCTGGCCGTTGACCCGGTATGCACCGTCGGCAGCCACCGTAATCGTCACGGCACCGCTGGACGGCTGAGCGTCGGTGGCGCTCGCCTCAGGCAACTGCAACCGCAAATGACCATCACGCACGAAACTCGTCGACACCATGAAGAACATGACCAGCAGCAGCACCACATCGATCAGCGAGGTGACGTTGATTTCAGGCTCGAGGTCGCGGCGTCGGGAAAATCTCACGAGTCAGACCCGCTGCGGCCGCGCTCGGCATCGATGCGCGCGATGAGACCCAACGCCGTCTTTTCCATCTCCACGACCAATCCGTCGACATGACCCCGCAAGTAGCGGTATCCCATCAGGGACGGGATCGCGACGATGAGGCCTCCCGCAGTGGACACGAGTGCCTGGCCAATACCGCCCGAGAGCGCCTTGGGGTCACCGATGTCTGTATGGGTGATCGCGCTGAAGGCACTGATGATGCCGATCACGGTGCCGAGCAGCCCGAGCAGCGGAGACACGGCCGCGATGGTCCCCAGCAGGTTGAGATACCGTTCCAGTTCGTGCGCCACATGCCGTCCGGTGTCTTCGACCGCTTCCTTGAGCAACTCCCGGCTGCGATGCTGGTTTTGCAGCGCTGCACGAACGACCCGGCCAAGGGGGGAGTCGGCTGCTTCGGCACCGATCGTCTGGGCATCCGCAATCGCCACCGCACTGACGAGGGCCACCGGCAGCACCTTGCCTGGCTGCAGGGCCCAGAAGCGGTCCACCATGATGGCCATGGCTGCCACCGACAACAGCAGGATCGGCCACATGACCGGACCGCCCGCCTGAAACATTTCCCACATTGCGTCTTACCCGCCCTGACTGCGCAAGCCCCTGATGATACTCGACCCGCCGGACCGGAGGGGATCAGGTCCCCTCGGCAAGGAGACGTCCGCCGCGCAGCACCACCCGCCGGTCCATCCGCGCCGCCAGACCCTCGTCATGGGTGACGATGACGAGGCTCGATCCCGCCTCCTGGTTCATCTCAAGCATGAGGTCGAACACCTGTGCGGCGTTCGTGCCATCGAGGTTTCCCGTGGGCTCGTCCGCCAGCACGAGGGCCGGCCGCGTCACCAGGGCCCGCGCCACCGCAGCACGCTGCCGTTCTCCACCCGACAGCTGGCCCGGACGGTGCGTCAATCGGTCGGAAAGCCCCACGCGGTGCAGCAGTTGCCGGGCAGCACCCTCGGCGTCGGACACGGCCGACCCCCTAATCAGCAGCGGCATGGCCACGTTTTCCAGTGCCGAAAACTCCGGCAGCAGGTGGTGGAACTGATACACGAAACCCACCGACCGGTTGCGCAGGAGACCGCGCTCGGTGTCCGAGAGGCTCTTGAGATCCACCCCCTCGATCTCAACCGTGCCTTGCGTGGGCAGATCGAGCCCCCCCAGCAATTGCAGCAGCGTCGTCTTGCCGGAACCCGAGGCGCCCACGATGGCGACGCGCGCCCCCCGTGCGACCTCGAAGTCCACGCCGTCGAGTACACGTAACGGGCTGCCCCCCTCGCGAAACTCCTTCACGAGACCGCGGGCACTGAGAACGGGGTTGTTCGCATCAATCATGGCGTAGGGCCTCGGCAGGCTGGGTACGGGCGGCGGTGGCTGCCGGCGGCAGCGTGGAGAGGACGCTCAAAAGCAGCGAAGTAAGACACACCCGCAGGATGTCCGGTACGGTCACTCGGGCCGGCAGTTCGTCGAGCAGGTACACACGCGGATCGACGAGGGTGGTGTGCAGCGTGCTTTCCAGCGCATGCACGATTGCAGAAAGATGCGTGGCGATGGCGATACCCGCGGCCAGGCCGAGCAGCGTCCCAACAAGACCAATCACGGTTCCCTGCAGGATGAAGGTCATGAGCACCGTCCGCGGTGCCGCTCCCAACGTACGCAGGATGGCGATATCCGCCCTCTTCTCCCGTACCAGCATCATCAGCGTCGCAACGATATTGAAGGCCGCCACGGCCATCACCAGCAGCAGCAGAACAAACATGATGGATTTGGTCGTCGCGATGGAACGGAAGAAATTGCCATGCTCGCGCGTCCAGTCGGAGATGTAGAACCCGCCACCGAGATTCACGGCAACGCGCCTGACCACGGCCGCGGCCGCAAACGGATCGGCGAGCCTGAGCCTGAGACCGGTGACGCCATCGCCCGTGCGGAACAGTCGCGCCCCGTCCGTCAGGGACACGAGCGCCACGTGATGGTCAAACTCGTACAGCCCGGAGTCGATGGTGCCGACGACCGTGAAGCGCCGCACCCGCGGCACGAGGCCCGCAGGCGTCGCCACCCCCTGCGGCGCCGCCAGCACCACCCGGTCACCGATGCCGACACCCAGCTCGCTCGCCAGCGACCTGCCGAGCAGCACAGAGTAACTGCCCGGGACCAGCGCAGACAGCGTCGCTCCCTTCAGGTGCCGCTGAAGATCCGAAACCTCGCTCTCAAGCGCAGGGTCGATTCCCCGCACCAGGACCCCGCGCACCGTGCGCCCCTGGGCTGCCAGCGCACGTGACTCGACGTAGGGCGCAACACCCTCGACCCCGGACTCCCGGCGTGCAGCCACGGACAAGGCTTGCCAGTCATGCAACGGCCCCTCCAGTCCGGTAACCGTCGCGTGGGAGGTCACTGCAAGGATCCGGCTCTTGAGTTCGGACTCAAAGCCGTTCATCACCCCGAGCACGACGATGAGCACGGCCACACCGACCGCCACACCGGCCATGCCGACCAGCGAGATGAACGAGACGAACCCTTGCGCCGCCTTCGGGCGCAGATAGCGTCTTGCCAGACGCCATGCCATGGAAAGGACGGCGCTCACTCGTACCTCAACGCTTCTGCCGGCGCGACGGCCGCCGCGCGCCGCGATGGATATATCGTCGCGAGGAGCGTGAGCAGGAACGCCGCACCGCCGATCAGCAGGACGTCGACCGCTTCGAGGCGTGAGGGAATCTGCGTGATGTAGTAAACGCTCGAGTCGAAAATCTCAAAGCCGAACAGGCGCTGCAGCGCCCCGGCCACGGCATCCACGTGAGTCGCCAACAGCGTCCCGGCCGCCACTCCCACGACGGCGCCACTCCAGCCGATCAGCAATCCCTGCGCGAGGAACACCCTGACGATGCGTGGCGCCGAAAGCCCGATCGTGCGCAGGATGGCGATGTCGGTTCGCTTGGCACGCACCACCATCACCAGCATGGCGACGATATTGAAGGCGGCGACCGCGACCACCAGCAGCAGGATCAGCGCCATCATCGTCTTCTCAAGGCGTACGGCACGGAAATAACCGGCGTTCTCCTCGGTCCAGTCGCGCACGGCGAGACCCGCTTGCCCGCTCACGAACTGCCTTGCCGCCGCCGGCGCGAGGTAGGGATCGGAATACCGCAGCCTGAGCCCGGTAGCTCCTTGGGTCCCTGCGAACGAGGCGACATCCGCAAGCACCCCGATGGCCAGCGTCGCGTCATGTTCGGCGAACCCCGCCTCGAACAGCGCGGCCACATGAAAGGTCCTGAGGCGCGGCACGAGGGCGCCGTCCTCGTCCACCGTCGGCAGCAGCAGCGTCACCTCCTCTCCGGGCACCACGTGCAACTGGAAGGCCAGCGCACGACCCAGAAAGAGCCGGTCTTCCCCCGGAACCAGATCCTGAAGGCTCGCGCCGTCCAAAAATTCCGACATCCGCGTCACGGATTCTTCCCTGAGGGGATCCACGCCGCGCAGCGTCGCCGGCGCCATCTCCTCGCCGTGCACGATCAGGGCCTGCTGCTCGATCACCTCGGCGGCACCGACGACCCCCGGGGCGCGACGGGCAACGTCCGCCAGCCCCGCGCCATCAAAGGCCGCTCCGTCGGTGCGGTACACGGTGGCATGGCCGGCCAGTGACAGCAGACGGCTGCGGGACTCCGCCTCGAACCCGTTCATGACGGACAGGATGGTAATCAGTGCGGCAACCCCGAGCGCCACCCCGGCGAGGGATGCCCAGGTCACGAAGGACACAAAAAGGCCAGCCTCGCGGGAGCGGACAAAACGCAGCGCGATGGCAAGTTCAAGGGGGCGGAGCATGGGTTCGGATTAGACCATGCCCTCCATTGGGGCGCACCCGCCGGTTGCCTTCCCTCTTGCAGCGGGTATCCTCTCGCCTCCCCGCCGGCGTCCGTGCCGGAGGCTGTACCGTTGCCTCACTCCGGAAGTGTTCCCGTGGACCACCCCCTACATCCCCGCCTGCCCGCCGCGCCGGACCGCCGCATGCGATGGGGGGGGCTTTACGGCTCGGCCCGGGCACTCGCCATTGCCTCGGCGGCCGCCGAGCACAACGGCCCGTTGCTGGTCGTGGCCTCGACCGCGCGCGATGCCGACCGGTTGAGCGACGAACTGCGCTTCTTCGTCGGCGCAGACACCAGCGTCCTGTCCCTGCCGGACTACGAAACACTTCCGTATGACGTGTTTTCGCCCCATCCGGACATCACCTCCCGGCGTCTGGCCACCCTGGCAGCCCTGCCCGGCTTCGACCGCGGGATTCTGGTCGTGGCGGTGGATGCGCTGCTCATGCGTCTGCCGCCGGCGCACTTCGTGGCGCAACACACACTCGTGCTCGAGGCCGGACAGCGCCTCGACCTCGAGGCCTTCAAGGCCCGGCTTGCCGCCGCCGGCTACGCCGCCGTGTCGCAGGTGGTCGCCCCGGGCGAGTTCGCGGTGCGCGGTTCGCTCGTTGATCTGTTCCCGATGGGCGCCGAGCAGCCCTACCGGATCGACCTGTTCGACACCGACATCGAGAGCATCCGTACGTTTGACACCGACTCGCAGCGCTCGGAAGGCACACTCGAACGCATTCGCCTGCTGCCGGCGCGCGAATTTGCGCTGACGCCGGACGCGATCAAGGACTTCCGTCGTCGCTACCGGCAACGCTTCGAGGGCGATGTGACCCGCTCGGTGGTCTACAAGAGCTTCAGCGAAGGCCTGCCGACGGGGGGCATCGAGTACTACCTGGCGCTGTGTTTCGATCGTCTGGACACGCTGTTCGAGCACCTGCCGCCTGCAACGATTGTGTTCGACGCCTGCGGCATCGAATCCTGCGCGGCGCTCTCCGCCCGGGACATCGCGGAACGGCACGAACAGCGGCGGCATGACATCGAACGGCCCCTGCTGGACCCTGCGGAAATCTTCCTGACCGTCGAGGAACTGGCGGCTGCGCACCCGGAGCACGCGGACGCCTACGTCGTCGGCGTGCCCGCCGACACCGTGGCCGTGGACTCCACCGGGCTGGGTGTGCCGCGTTGGTATGCCGCGCATCAGGACGATGTGCTGACCGACCCCCCGCGTTCCGTGCAGACCAAGCGCGGGCAGGTGGTGACCCGCCAAGTGCTGGCCGCCTCGCCAGGCGAGACCCATGAGCAGGCCATGGGCAAGCTGCCCGAT
>CAXBRZ010000105.1:0-8225 GCA_963978075.1 uncultured bacterium
CGCGGGGAGGAAGAGATCCGCGCCGGAAGCCTTCGAGCGTTCGGGGTCGGAGGAGAACGCGCCGCAGACGAGTTCAATCTGTTGATCGATGGCCGCCGCGATGCGATGCACTGCGCCGATGAACGCGCCGCGCCCGCCGCCGACCATGCCGTAACGAATTTTTCTGCTCATGTGAAAATGCGATTTGAATCGAGTGTTGTGTTGCGAACGGCGCGCTTTATATTGCCGCGCGCCGTGCAAGTCAAACGCAGCTTGGGCACGGCCCGGGAATGGCGAGTGGCGAGTTGGGAGTGTAGAATTCTCCGCAGCGGCCGAGTGCTCCCATTCGTAACTCGACACTCAATCTTCGACACTCCGAATGCTTGTCCATGTCCTGAAATCGAAACTCCACCGCGCCACGGTTACGGGCGCGTCGTTGCACTACGAAGGCAGCCTGACCATCGCCGAGGATTTGATGGAGCAAGCCGGGCTGTTCGCCTACGAGCGCATCCTGTGCGGCAACTTGGCCAACGGCAACCGCTGGGAAACCTACGTCATCGCCGGCCCGCGTGGCTCGGGCGCGATCGAGTTGAACGGCGCGGTGGCGCATCTGGGCGCGATCGGCGACCGGCTCACGATCATGAGCTTCACCGAAGTGGACGCGGCGCAGGCGCGCGGCTGGGCCTCTTCCGACGAGGCGTCCAGCGGCGATGAGGGTGGCGCCTTCGGCTCGCGACGCCGCAAGGGCGTCGCCGCAGCCGCGCAGCGCGCCGGGCAGCGGCAGGTTGAGGCTTTCGCCGGGCCGCAGGACGTTGACCAGCACCATGCCCATCAAGAGCGACACCAGCGATGCGCCGATGAACCAGGCCATGGCCTTGCAGCCGATGCGGCCGACCGCCTTGGTGTCGCCCATGTGCGCCACGCCGACGACCAGCGTGGAGAACACTAGCGGCGCGATGATCATCTTGATCATCCGCAGAAACAGGTCGGTACCGATCTGGCAGTAGCCGGCCAAGGCCTGCCTGGCGACGTCATCATCGACGTAGGTGTGCACTGCGGTGCCCGTGACCACTCCGGCGACGAGAGCCCCCGCCACGACAAGCGTAAATTTACCGGCCATTATTCCCTCCCCTTGCGACTTTGGCTCTTGCTGCCGCTTTTGGCAACGCCGTCGCGGAGCCGGATTCTCCCGGCACCGCGGCGGATTTCAAGAATGTGGCGGATCTCCGGCACGAGATCGGTAGCGTGATGAGCCGCCACGAGCAGCTGCACACCCGACTGCGCCAACCCTGATAGCAGCGCACGGATCTTCGTGCGGTATGGAGCATCAAGACCGGTCAGTGGCTCATCCAGCAACAGCGCCTCCGGGCGGTTCACGAGTGCGCGAGCAAAAAGCGCGAGGCGCCTCTGCCCGTACGACAACTGGCGTACCGAGCCCGTGCGTTTCGCGCCAAACCCCACGAGATCCAGCGCAGCTCGTGCGCGTCGGCGCTCGCCGGCGTCCGCTGCAGTCAGCAAGCCGTGAGAAAGGCGTTCCCCGCTGACCACAAAATCGGTCACCGAAAGGTCATCCAGATACTCGGTCTGCAATTCCGGGGAGACATAGCCGAGCCGCCGGCGCCACTCCTCGATATGCATCCCCTGCGCATAGCCACGCCTTGTGACCTCGCTTTGCGCCGCAAACGGCACAAGCCCGTAGACGGCCTGCAACAAGGTCGATTTGCCGGAGCCGTTCGCACCTATGATCGCCCAATGCTCACGAGCGTGTACGGTCCAATCGAGTTTCTCGATCACCGGCCGGTAGTCACGGAAAATCGCGCCCGAGCGTACCTCGATCAGCGGACCCTCCGCATCGGACTGCACGGACAATGTGACAGGCGCTGCCTCACCTTGCAGTGCCAGCCAGCGCTGGGGTGCGCCCGTCATGGGACCGTCGTAACTGATCTTTCCAGCCTCAAGGACAAGAGCGCGGGGAAAGCAGGCAGGAACATCGTCCACACGGTGCGCGGCAAGAATCCGCGTCACGCCCCTGCGGGCCAACCGGTGCAGTTCGGCATCCAGCAGTCGGCGCGTCACCGCATCGAGTCCGTTGTGTACCTCGTCCAAGAGAACCAGCGCAGGCGTGCCGGCGAGTGCGCGCGCAATGAGCACGCGCCGCCTCTCGCCGTAGGACAGGCTCAACAACCGACGCCGAGCCAGACGGACAAGGCCGAAGCGCCGAAGCAGTCCTCTCACGCGGGACCGTTGTTGCGGCGTCAGGCGCTCGGTAGGGCGCACGGTGTTGTGAACACCGGTCGCCACCACCCGCTGGACGCTGAAATTCCAGTCATACCGGTAGTAGCGGTCCTGCCGCTCGCCGCCGATGAACGCAACCTGCGGCAGCACGTCTGTCGTGTCGAGCGGGTGCCCGGCCGCCGTGTGATAGTCCCGCGCCTCGTCGCCTGCCGGCGTCGGGGTCGGCCAGCGTTCACCGGCGAGCAGTTTGAGCAACTGGGTCTTGCCCGCGCCGTTGGCGCCCAGCAGCACGACCCCTTCGCCGGCGCGTATGCACAGGTCCAAGGGACCGAGCACCGGCTTCCCGTTGAGTATGATTCCGGCGCGATGGCAGCGGATGCCGATGCCACTCAAAGTAACCGCCATGCATCCTCGCCACACTGCTCCACACGACCCTCGCGCGCCAACTTGAACAGATGGGCCAGCAGCGTATGCCGTGCCATCGCGTGCAGTGCGGGCGGAACGTCTGCGTACACCTGCGGCAAAAAATCGGCCAACAGGCGACAACCCTGACCCTGCAGCGCGGCCAGCACCCGGGTCTCGCGCAGCAATCGGTGTTTGACGAGCCGGTCGATGACCGCATCCGGATCCGTCACCACAGGGCCGTGGCCGGGCAATAGCGCCGTCGGTCGCAAGGCCTTCACCTTGGCAAGCGACTGGAGATACGCCGTGAGGTCGCCGTCCGGATGCACAATCACCGGCGATACGGTGCCAAGCACGTGATCGCCGGTGCACAGGTAGCCGAGCGCCGGCAGATACCAACAGACGTGATTGGAGGCATGCCCCGGGGTTGTGACGGCGCGCAGGGCACCCACATCGGTCGGCACCTCGTCACCCTCCTCCACCGACCGGGTCGGCTGGAAAGACGCATCCTGATAAAGGCGGTCGCCGGGCAGGCGACCCAGCAGCGGCACACCCAGCCGCGCCGCAAGTGGGGCGGCCGCCGGCGAATGGTCATTGTGGGTGTGGGTGACCACCACGGCGTCGACAGGCGTTCCGGCCAGCGCGCGTTCAATGGTCTCGACCCGGCCCGGCAGTGCGGGTCCCGGATCCACCACGACCACCCTGTCCCGACCGATCAGGTAGGTGTTGGTGCCCGGACCGGTCATCATGCCGGCATTGTCGGCCACCAGCCGACGGATACCGGGCGCCAGTTCCACCGGACGGCCGGGCGTAAAATCGGTCGTATCCAAAGGGTTTACCCGCACCTGAGCCCCCAGGGGGCGCAAGGGATGGTAGCGGCAGCCGTCGCCCGCTGCGAGAGGGTGGGGGGTTTCAGGGCTGCCGCGAGGTTATAAGATGGGGGGGTATCGGCCATGTCGGCCGACTCTCTGAGGACCGTATCCATGATCCGCTTCCACCGCGTTGCCGCCTCCCTCCTCCTGCTCGGCCTGACAGCCCCGGTCTATGCCGGCTGCATCGCGCCCAAAGCTCCGTCCTCGTTCCCGAACGGCGCGACCGCCTCTCTCGCCGAGATGATCGAGGGACAGAAGTCGGTCAAGCAGTTTCAGGCTGACATGGCGACCTACCGCAAGTGCGTAGACGAGGAATCGCCGCCCGCACCGGCAGGCGCCGCACTCACGGAGGAACAGAAGAAGGCGCAGGACGCGCGTGAAAAAGAGCGGTTGCAGAAGCACAACGACACCGTTGCGCAGGAAGAGGCAGTAGCTGCCGAGTTCAACCAGCAGATCCACGCCTACAAGGAAGCGCAGGCGGCCAAGAAGGACAAATAATCCTTCATGCTGACGCCCGCTGAGGCCTCGTCGGCGATCATCGACGCTGTGGCGCCGATCGCTGTCGAGACCGTGCCGCTGCAAGTGGCGGCGGGCCGCATTCTGGCTGAAACCCGGGTGGCCGAGCGTGACCTGCCCCCTTTTGACCGGGTCGCCATGGACGGAATTGCCGTGCGCCACGCCGTCGTTCTCGGCGGCCGGCGCCGATTCCGCATCGCCGGCACGGTCGCTGCCGGCCAGGAACCCATTCCGCTTGTGAATGACGAGGACTGCCTTGAGGTCATGACCGGTGCCATGCTGCCACCCGGGGCTGACACCGTGGTTCCGGTGGAACAGATCAGCCTGGAGGATGGCCACGTGAGCCTCGGCGTGGACACTTTGGTGCCTGGCGCCAACGTCCATCGCCGGGCGAGCGACGGACGGGCCGGAGACATCGTCCTCACTCCGGGCATGAGGCTTCGCGCCCCGGAACTGGCCGTCGCAGCGTCCGTGGGGTGTGCCGCGCTCAAGGTCGCGCGTTTGCCCCAAATCGCCATCGTGTCGACCGGCGATGAACTGGTCGGGGCCGAGGACGCCCTCAAGCCTTGGCAGATCCGCCGATCCAACGTGCACGGCATCGCGGCACAACTGTCCGAACGAGGCTACTCCCGCCTGTCCCTGCATCACCTCACGGATGACCGCGGCCGCCTGCTGGAACGGATCGCGGATCTTTTGGCCAACAACGACGTGCTGATCCTCTCGGGCGGGGTATCGGCCGGCAAATTCGATCACGTGCCCGGTGTGCTGGCAGAACTCGGCGTCAGGCGGGTGTTTCACAAGGTTGCGCAGCGACCGGGGAAGCCCCTCTGGTTCGGGGTCACCGCATCCGGCAAGCCGGTCTTCGCGCTGCCCGGCAACCCCGTCTCCACGCTGGTCTGCCTCGTCCGTTACGTCCTGCCAGCCCTCGACCATGCCGCAGGGCGTAGCAAGGTGCCGGTGGCCGGAGCCATCCTCGAGGACGGATGTGCCGGCACCGGAACGCTGACCTCCTTCGTGCCGGTCCGCCGCTGTGGCCCGGGCCATGCCAGCGTGCGGTTGTGCCCCACCCGTGGCTCGGGAGATTTCGTGTCCCTCGTCGGGACGGATGGCTTTGTGGAACTGGCGCCGGGATCGCCTTTGCCCCCCGGTAGTACGGTTCCGTTCTACACTTGGTAACCATGAGTGAAATCGTTCTCCTGAAGAACCCTGCCCGGCCGCTCGACCAGCGCGGTCGGGTCCTGCATGACCTGCGGATTTCGGTCATGGACCGTTGCAATTTCCGTTGCCCCTATTGCATGCCGAAAGACACTTTTGGCGAGGGATACCGGTTCCTTTCATCCGCGGAGCGGCTCTCCTTCGACGAAATCACCCGTCTTGCCCGCCTGTTTGTCGCACTCGGCGTCCGTAAACTCAGGCTGACCGGAGGAGAACCCCTGCTGCGTGCCGGTCTGCCGGAGTTGATCGGTGACCTGGCCGCCCTCCCCGGCGTCGAGGATGTGGCGCTAACGACCAATGGCATACTGCTTCCTCGGCACGCGGCAGACCTCAAGGCACAGGGACTGGGACGGGTGACCGTCAGCCTCGACTCGCTCGATCCCGGTGTTTTTTCCCGGATGTCGGGCGGATTCGGCTCGCCTTCCGAAGTGCTGGCCGGCATCGAGGCCGCGCAAAGCGCGGGGCTGGGACCCATCAAGATCAATTGCGTCGTGCAGCGAGGGGTCAACGACCATACGGTTGCGGACCTTTTGCGACACTTCCGCGGCACGGGCATTGTCGTGCGTCTGATCGAGTACATGGATGTCGGGAACCGCAACCACTGGGACCGCCAACGCGTGGTCTCTGCCCAGGAACTGCGCGACGCAATCCACGCGCAGTGGCCACTGGTCCCTGTGGCACCCGGCTACGCCGGCGAAGTTGCGGAACGATATGCCTACGCAGATGGCGCCGGTGAAATCGGCTTTATCACTTCGGTAAGCCAGCCTTTCTGTGGCGACTGCACCCGGGCACGCCTGTCCTCCGAGGGAGTGCTGTACACCTGTCTGTTTGCCAGCCACGGGGTGGACCTGCGTGCCCTCTTGCGCAGTGACGCCACGGACGAGGAACTCTTCGAGCGGATTCGAGCCACGTGGCTCTCCCGCAATGACCGTTACAGCGAGATCCGCGCCGACCAGCCCGGGGCGGCGGAGCGGAAGATCGAGATGTACTACATCGGTGGCTGATGAGCACCCTGACACATGTAAACAGCGATGGCCAACCGACGATGGTCGATGTGGCCGACAAGGCGGTCACCGCCCGCACGGCAGTCGCGGAGGCGCGGGTACTTCTGCCCGAAGAGGTCGCAAAAAGCCTCGCAGTGGCAGGCTTCGCGACCAAGAAGGGACCCGTGTTCTCGACGGCCATCATCGCCGGCACCATGGCGGCCAAGCGCACCCATGAACTGATTCCGTTCTGCCATCCGCTCGCGCTTGAGAAATGCAGGATCGACATCGAGAACATCGGCAACGAAGTTGTGATCCGCTGTGAAGTCGGCGTCCATCACAAGACTGGCGTCGAAATGGAGGCGCTGACCGGTGCCAGCGTTGCAGCGCTGACGGTATACGACATGTGCAAGGCGCTGTCTCACGACATCCGCATCGAAGGCACCCGACTGCTCGAAAAGCGGGGCGGCAAAAGCGATTTTGGATTGCGCTGATGACCCTGCCATCGCCCCTTTCCGGCCTTGTTCTTTCGGGCGGGTACAGCCGCCGCATGCAGGCTGACAAAGCCGGACTCCTCGTCCACGGCGAAACCCAGCTCGGTAGAGTGGTGCGCCTGCTGCGCGAAGTCTGTGGCAACACTTTCGTCTCCGTGAGGGCGGACCAGAGAGACGACCCCTTGCGGCGACAGTATCCGCAGATCGTCGACACGCTGGAAAATGCCGGTCCTGCAGCTGGCATACTCGCGGCACTCACCCGCCATCCCGACCACGCGTGGCTCGTCGTCGCCGTCGACCTGCCGCGAATGACCGCCGACACCCTGCGTCATCTGGTCCGGTCGCGGGACCCTGCGGCCATGGCGACCGCCTACCGCAGCAGCAGCGATGGCTTGCCCGAACCCCTGTGCGCGATATGGGAACCGTCAAGCCTCGCCCCGCTGTCAGCCTTTATCTCCACCGGACGACAGTGCCCACGGAAATTTCTTCTCAATCTTCCGGCGCGCATCATCGACCTCGAGCAATCCGACGCATTGACGAATATGAATACGCCAGAGGATTACGCCGCGACGAATCTTTCCGTGGCCTCGGGAGTGCCTGCATGACGACAGTCCACATCCAGTACTACGCACTGTTGCGCGAACAGGCAGGCACCAGTCGCGAGGATTGCAAGACGGACGCCTCCTCGGCTGCCGGCCTCTATGACGAATTGCGGCAGAAGTATGCGTTCACCCTCGCCCGGTCGCAGTTGCGTGTCGCCATCAATGGCGAATTTGCCGACTGGGACTCTCCGTTGTCTGACGGCATGGATATCGTTTTCATCCCACCGGTAGCCGGAGGGTGAACTTGCGCTCTTTTGATTTCTCGTCCCAGCCGCTCGCGCTTGAGACCTTGCGCGCGACGGTCGAAGACCGGTCCTGCGGCGGGTACGTCAGCTTCGAAGGCTGGGTCCGTGATCACAACGACGGTCGCGCGGTCGAACGACTGGAATACGAAGCGTTCGAATTACTCGCGATCAAGGAGGGCGAGCGGATAGTCGAAGAGGCCGTTCGGCGCTTTGGCGTCACCCGCGCCCGCTGCGTGCACCGCGTCGGGATGCTTGAACTCGGCCAGATCGCCGTCTGGGTCGGCGTCAGCGCTGCGCACCGGGGCGAGGCGTTTGCCGCATGCCGGTACATTATCGACGAGGTCAAGCACCGTGTTCCGATCTGGAAGAAGGAACACTATGTCACGGGGGATTCCGGCTGGGTGAACTGCGAACGCTGCGCCGCGGCAGCGCTCGATTCGCCTCATGATCACGGACACGATCACGCCCCTAACCACGACGGCGAACACTCGCATCACGTACCGTCGGCCACAGCCGCAGCAATCCATCGCCATCCGACGGGACTTGCACTTCCGGACTACTCACGCCAGGAGATCCTGGCGGAAGTGGGCCCCGAGGGGCAGCGCCGACTGCGCCGCGCGCGCGTGCTGGTGATCGGAGCTGGCGGCCTCGGCGTGCCCGTTCTGTCCTACCTGTCCGGTGC
>CAXBRZ010000106.1:0-8218 GCA_963978075.1 uncultured bacterium
GACGCGATGAGTGCCTGCGGGTCGATATCGACGCCGTGCGCGCAGCGCGCGCCGAGCAGCAGCGCGGCCACCGCCAGTACGCCCGAACCGCAACCGACATCCAGGACGCGGATGCCGGGCCGCGACTCGCGGTCCAGCCACTCAAGACACAACGCCGTGGTGGGATGGGTGCCGGTGCCGAAGGCGAGCCCGGGATCCAGCCACACGATGGTCGGTGACGGTTCGGTATCGTCGGGCGGGTATTGTCCGCCGGGACAGATCCACAGGCGCGAGCCAAACCGCATGGGGTGAAAGTCCTTCAGCCACTCGCGCTCCCAAAGTCGGTCGGCGAGGATCTCATGGCTGAGCTCCACGGCGCGCCCGAGTTGCTCGTCGAGCACCGAACGGACCTCTGCGGGGTCGGTTTGGGCGGCAAACAGCGCCGAAACGGCGGTGGCCGGCCACAATGGGGTCGTGCCTGGCAGGGGCTCCAGGATGGGAGTGTCTCCCGCGTCCTTGAGCGTCACGGACAATGCGCCGGCGGCGAAACAGGCCTCTTCCACGGACTCAGGGTCGAGGCCATCGAGCGTGACGTGAACCTGCAGGAAGGGCATGGCCGTCAACGGCTCCCGGAGAAATGGCACGGGGTGGCGGCGGCCACCCCGTGCACCTTACTTCACTTCAGGCCCAGACGCCGCTCGAGATAATGGATGTCCACGCCACCTTGCTGGAAGGCGGCATGGCCGAAAATCTCCTGGTGCAAAGGCGCATTCGTCTTGATGCCTTCGACCACCATCTCGGAGAGGGCATTGCGCATGCGCGCGATCGCGGTATCCCGATCCTCGCCGTGGGCAATGACCTTCGCGATCAGCGAGTCGTAGTGGGGCGGTACCGCATAGCCGGAGTACAGGTGGCTGTCCACGCGGATGCCCGGACCACCGGGTGCATGCCACAGTTTGACCGGGCCGGGACTCGGCATGAAGGTTTTCGGATCTTCCGCGTTGATGCGGCACTCGATCGCATGTCCGGTGATGCGCACGTCTTCCTGCTTCATCGGCAGCGGCTCGCCACCGGCGATGCGCAGCTGCATTTTGACGAGGTCAATGCCGGTGACCAGTTCCGTCACCGGGTGTTCGACCTGGATGCGGGTGTTCATCTCGATGAAGTAGAAGCGGCCGTCCTCGTAGAGGAATTCGAGCGTGCCCGCACCACGGTAGCCGACTGCCTTGAGGGCACGCGTGATGCTCTCCACCATGTCCTGCCGCATCTGCGGCGTAATGCCGGGTGCCGGCGCTTCCTCGACGATTTTCTGATGGCGGCGTTGCAGCGAGCAGTCGCGCTCACCGAGCACCACCACGTTGCCGTGGTTGTCGGCGAGTACCTGGAACTCCACATGCCGAGGGTGCTCCAGGAATTTCTCCATGTAGACCTGATCATTGCTGAACGCGGCCAGCGCTTCGGCTTTGGTGACGCTGATGGAGGTCGCAAGTGCGGCATCCGAATGGACCACCCGCATGCCGCGGCCGCCGCCGCCGCCCGAAGCCTTGATGATGACCGGATAGCCGATGCGGTTCGCGATCTTGCGGTTTTCCTCCGGATCATCTCCCAGCGGGTCGCCTGATCCGGGTACGCACGGCACGCCCGCCGCCTTCATCGTGCGGATGGCGGAGACCTTGTCCCCCATGATGCGGATGGTTTCCGCCTTGGGGCCGACGAAGATAAAGCCGGATTTCTCAACCCTTTCGGCGAAGTCGGCGTTTTCCGACAGGAAGCCATAACCCGGATGAATCGCGACGGTATCCGTCACCTCGGCAGCTGCAATGAGCGCCGGCATGTTCAGGTAACTGTCTTTGGAGGAGGGCGGGCCCACGCAGACAGTCTCGTCCGCCAGAAGAACGTGCTTGAGATTGCGGTCTGCCGTTGAGTGGACCGCAACTGTCTTGATGCCGAGTTCTCGGCAAGCGCGGAGTATGCGCAGGGCGATTTCGCCGCGATTGGCGATCAGGACCTTGTCGATCATGGGCTTATTCGATGATGAACAGGGGCTGGCCGAACTCGACGGGCTCGCCGTTCTTGACGAGCACGGAGACCACCTTGCCGGCGCGGTCGGATTCAATCTGGTTCATCATCTTCATCGCTTCAATGATGCAGAGGGTCTGCCCGACCTTGACCTCGGAGCCGACCTCCACGAAGACTTTGGCGCCCGGAGCCGGCGAGGAATAGAAGGTTCCGACCATCGGCGCCGTCACGGCCGAGTCGGCCTGCGCGGAGGACGGCAGCGCGGCCGCCGCGGTCGGTGCGGCCGCCGCGGCGGGCGCAGTCGGTGCTGCCGCAACCGGGGCCGCGGTCGGGGCGGTCAGGTAGGTCGTCATCGGTGCGGCGCCGTGCCGGCTGATGCGCACGGATTCCTCGCCTTCCTTGATCTCGATCTCGGCGACACCCGATTCCTCGAGCAGTTCGATGAGTTTCTTGACCTTGCGGATGTCCATAAGTCGTCCTTCGTCTGAAAATTCGGTTGAGAGAATAATTATTTAGCGTGAGGGGTGACGGCGCAGGGCCGCATCCAGCGCGAGTTCGTAGCCCAACGTGCCCAGTCCGACGATGACGCCGGCGGCGAGTCCGGAGAGGTGGGAGTGGTGGCGGAACGACTCCCGGGCATAGACATTCGAAATGTGCACTTCGTAGAACGGGACCGTGACGGCGGCGAACGCGTCTCGCAGGGCGATGCTGGTGTGCGTGTAGGCGCCCGCGTTGATGATGATCGCGTCAAATCCGGCCGCTTTGGCCCCCTGAACCTGCTCAATCAGTTCATGTTCGGCGTTGGACTGCACGGCCACGACGGTTGCGCCGCGCGCGCCCGCGAGCGCTTCGAGGCGAGCGATGATGTCCGCGAGAGTTTCCCGGCCGTAAGTCTCCGGTTCCCGGGTGCCGAGCAGATTGAGATTGGGTCCGTTGAGGACCAGAACGCGTGTCATCGCCCCCCCCGGGAGCCTGTTCGAACTCCGCGGATTCTACCGAAAAAATGCGGGATCGACGCAATTCGTTCCCATTTGCGTCGATTTGCGACCATCCTGCGGGGTTGTGTCAGGACTGATGTTGTATTTCTGCGTCACGGCGGCGCAGGCGTGGTGCCGGATTAACGGGAGTCGGCCGCCGTGAGGATGGCCTGTCCCTCGGCGGGGGTCAGCTCGCCACGGTCGACCCGCAGCAATACGGCGAGCGTTGCCCGCAGGTCCGCCTCATGCAACTCCCCCAGGTGGACGGTCAGGATCCGCCCGCGGGAATCCACGAAGGCACTGAAGGGCAAGGCCATGTCTCCAACACCAAACGCTTTGGCGGCCTCCATGGCGTCGTCTTCGCCGACCAGAACATCGTAGTCGAGCGGTGTTGAAGTGGTGAATTTGCGGACATCTTCAGCAAAATCGACCGCGATGCCGATGATTTTGAGCCCTTTTGTCCGGTATTCCGCCTGTATGCGGTTCAACAGCGGTATCTCCTTGCGGCAGGGTACGCACCAGGTCGCCCAAAAGTTCACGACCTTGGGGTGTCCGGACCATTCCTGGATGGAATGGCGCTTGCCGTCGAGTCCCGTCAGTGTGAAATCGGGTTGTTCGCGGGGGACTGCCTGTGAGTCGACGGGGCCTGCGGCGACGGGGGCGCCGACCGACGGTGGGGTGGGGCGGGCAGGGCTTCGAAGGTAAGCCGCAACGACGACGATGCCGATGAGGGCAAAGCCGATGTAGGCCAGACGCAACGCCGGCGGGGTTTTCATTGTGCTGCCTCAAAACGGGTGAGATGGTGCATGAAATCGTCGGCATCGACGTACCCCACGAGGCGGAATTCGCGCCGTTCCTGACCGTCCGGCTTGAAGAACGCCGTCGTCGGGGGTCCGAAGATCCCGAAACGCTGCAGCAAGGCCTGGTCGTCGATGTCGTTGGCTGTCACGTCCGCGCGCAAGACGACATAGCGACCCAGTGCGGCCTGAACCGCCGCCACGTTGAAGGTATGGGCATCCATTTCCTTGCACGAGACACACCAGTCAGCCGAGAAATCGAGCATGACGGGTCTTTGCTCGGCACGCGCCGTCGCCAGCACTCGGTCCAGTTCCGCCGCAGTCTTGATGCGCTGGAATGCCAGCGGGTGTGTTGTCGCAGGGCCGAAACGCGTCCCCTGGGTCGGATGCAAGGGGTCGGTTCCGCCGAGGACGAAACTCCCCAGCAGTACAGCGGCATAGAGCGTGGCCAGCGCCAAGGCGATGCGGCGCAGCCATCCTGCGCGTGCTGCCGGGTTGCCCGTCCGCGCCAGAACCCAGACGGTGGAGGCGGCCACCAGCGTCCACCCCAGCATTGTCCAACGGGGCGGGACGAGGCGATCGAGCATCCAAACGGCCACGCCCAGGAACACGACGCCGAACAGCGCCTTCACCGTTTCCATCCATGGGCCGGTTTTGGGCAGGAGACGCCCTGCGGAGGCGCCAACCAACAGCAGTGGCGTGCCCATCCCCAGGGAGAGGGACCCAAGCGCGAGGGCGCCCCGGCCTATCGCTCCGGCCTGCCCGATCACGACGAAGGTGGCCACGAGCGGCGGCGCGACACAGGCGGTGACGATCAGCGAAGAGAGCGCGCCCATGACGGCGCTCGAGGCCATTCGCCCGCCCTTGAAACGTCCGCTGACTTCCGCGAAGCGTGTCTGCAGGCTGGCAGGCAGCGCCAATTCATAGAAGCCGAACATCGAAAAAGCGAGCGCCACGAACAAGCCCGCGAACAGGACGAGAATCCAAGGCTGCTGGAATACGGCCTGGGCCTGGGCGCCGGCCGCGGCGAAGGCAACGCCCACACTGGTGTAGGTGACCGCCATGCCGCCCACATAGGCCGCGGCCAGTGCGAAGGAACGGGCTGGCGTTGTCTTTGCTCCGTCACCGGCGATGATGCCGGCAAGAATCGGCACCATGGGAAGAACGCACGGGGTAAAGGCGAGCAACAGGCCGAAAAACCAGAATGCGCCGAGCACCACCCACCAATGTCCCGAGCGTACCAGCCGGGCGAGTTTGTCCTGTTCGGCCCCCGCGGACGGCGCCGAGTTCGCGCCGTCGATTGCCGATGGGGTCGCCGCATCGACCGGGGCGAGTGGCACGACCCGGGTCTGGGGGGTATAGCAGAGGCCCGCATCGGCGCAACCCTGATAGGTCAGCCGCAACTGCTGGGGCCTGACGCCGGTGTATGGGACGACGAACCGCAAATCGCCGCGAAAGACCGTCTGGTCGCCGAAGTATTCATCGTGATGTGTCTCTCCCCGGGGCCACACCGGCTGGCCGAGCGTGGTGGCGGGGTCGGAGGACAGCCGGAATCGGTCCCGGTAGAGGTAGTAGCCTTCGGCGATGGCAACGTGGACGACCAGATTCTGCCCGGCAATCTCGGCGGAGGGGCGGAACGCATCGTCGGCCGGCAGTAAGTCCGGCGCCCTGCCCGCCGCCACGCCGAGTCGGCCCAGCAAGCCTCCGGTGCTGCTCGCTGTCGCGACGGCAGCGGATGCCGGCAGTGTCACGGTCAGCAGGCGGGTCTGGGGCGGATAACAAAGCCCCGCATCCGCGCATCCTTGCAGGCGCACCTTCACCACCACGGAGCGGACGTCGGAGCTGCGTTTGTAAGGCAGGCGGACCGTAAAAACGCCGCGGTAGATTTCCTGCTCACCGAAGTACTCGTCGCTGTGCGGGAGTCCTTTGGGAAGCTCTGCGTCCGCCAGCAGGAGTGCCTCCGTCTCGCTGCTGAAGGCGAGCCGGTTGCGATAGAGGTAATAGCCGTCCTGGATGCGGAAAGTGACCTGGATCGCCGCCGCATCGCCCGCCGCCTCGGTCCGGTAGGCCTCCTCGGCACGCAGGAAGGTCGAGGCAGTCGCTGAAAGCGCGCATCCAAGACCGGCAAGGAGGACCGCGACGCACCGGGCGGATTTCAGTATTTGCTTGTATTTCAGCATGTTGATCGCCTCATCCCGGCCCCAGGGCCGCTCATTCTCGCGGATTCCGTGCGGCCGGGGACGCCCGTCGTGAAAATCCTTTGGACGCCCTTGAAATGCCCAAGTTCGCCGCTATATTTAGCAGCCGTTAGGGGAGAGTGCTAACAAAACCGCCCCTCCGGGACCCTTCGGGGTCCTTTCAAATTCTACTGGCTCCTGAAGGAGGACAACGAAAATGTCGAAGATTCGTCCGTTGCATGACCGGGTCATCGTTAAGCGCGAAGAAGACGAGCGCAAGTCGCCGGGTGGCATCGTAATCCCGGACTCCGCATCGGAGAAGCCGAGCAAGGGCCGCGTTGTCGCGGTGGGTACCGGCAAGATCCTCGAAGACGGCAAGGTCCGTCCGCTCGACGTCAAGGTCGGCGACAAGGTGCTGTTCGGCAAGTACAGCGGTACCGAGGTCAAGGTGGATGGGGACGACGTCCTCGTGATGCGTGAGGAAGACATCCTCGCGGTCATCGAGAAGTAATCAGTCGCTCACCCCGCAATAGAATTCAGAGGAATCAAGAAAATGGCAGCTAAAGAAGTACGGTTTGGTGATGACGCACGCTCCCGGATGGTGAAGGGCGTCAACATTCTTGCGAACGCGGTCAAGGTCACGCTCGGACCGAAGGGCCGTAACGCAGTGCTCGACAAGAGCTTCGGCGCCCCGACCGTCACGAAGGACGGCGTCTCGGTCGCCAAGGAAATCGAACTGAAGGACAAGTTCGAGAACATGGGTGCGCAGATGGTCAAGGAAGTGGCCAGCGCCACCTCCGACGAGGCCGGCGACGGCACCACGACGGCGACTGTGCTCGCTCAGGCGATTGTCCGCGAGGGCCTGAAGGGCGTCGCCGCTGGCGTCAACCCGATGGACCTCAAGCGCGGCATTGACCTCGCCGTGCAGACCGCGGTCGAAGAACTGAAGAAGCTCTCCAAGCCGTGCAAGGACACGAAGGCGATCGCGCAGGTCGGCACGATCTCGGCGAACTCCGACGAGAGCATCGGCGGCACGATTGCCGAAGCGATGGAGAAGGTCGGCAAGGAAGGCGTCATCACCGTTGAGGAAGGCTCAGGCCTGAACAATGAACTCGACGTCGTCGAGGGCATGCAGTTCGACCGTGGCTACCTGTCGCCCTATTTCATCAACAACCAGGGCAACCAGACGGCGGAGCTCGACAAGCCGCTGATCCTTCTCTACGACAAGAAGGTCTCGAACATCCGCGAACTGCTGCCGGTGCTCGAGGGCATCGCCAAGGCGGGCCGTCCGCTGCTGATCATTGCCGAAGACGTCGAAGGCGAGGCGCTGGCGACGCTGGTCGTCAACACCATCCGCGGCATCGTCAAGGTTGCCGCGGTGAAGGCGCCGGGCTTTGGTGACCGTCGCAAGGCCATGCTGCAGGACATCGCGATCCTGACCGGTGGCACCGTGATCTCCGACGAGGTTGGCCTGTCGCTCGAGAAGGCGACCCTGAACGACCTCGGCGAAGCCAAGAAGGTGGTGGTGGAGAAGGAAAACACCACGATCATCGACGGCGCCGGCAAGGGTAGCGAGATCAAGGCGCGTGTCGCCCAGATCCGTGCCCAGGCGGAAGAGGCGACCTCTGACTACGACCGCGAGAAGCTGCAGGAGCGCGTTGCCAAGCTCTCCGGCGGTGTGGCCGTGATCAAGGTCGGCGCTGCGACCGAAGTCGAGATGAAGGAAAAGAAGGCTCGCGTCGAGGACGCCCTGCACGCGACCCGCGCTGCGGTCGAAGAAGGCGTTGTGCCGGGCGGTGGTGTTGCCCTGATCCGCGTCCTGAAGTCGCTCGAGAAGCTCTCGCACGACAACGACGACCGCAACTTCGGCATTCGCATCCTCGCCCGCGCGATTGAAGAGCCGCTCCGCCAGATCGTTGCCAACGCAGGCATGGAAGGCTCGATCGTGGTCCAGAAAGTCCGCGAAGGCAAGGAAGACTACGGTTACAACGCACGTTCCGACAAGTACGAGAACCTCTACGCTGCAGGCGTGATCGACCCGGCCAAAGTAACCCGCGTCGCATTGGAAAACGCTGCTTCCATCTCCGGAATGTTGCTCACCACCGAGTGCGTTCTTTCCGAAATCAAGGAAGACAAGCCCGCCATGCCGGCCATGCCGGGCGGAATGGGCGGCGGAATGGACTACTAAGATCCGCTATACCTTTTGGAAACCCTGTGCGCCCCGCGTACAGGGTTTTCTCTTTTTAGACCACCCGGACTGGACTTTGAA
>CAXBRZ010000107.1:0-8131 GCA_963978075.1 uncultured bacterium
CGTGACCGTCGCCATCGGGTCGCCCGAATGTCACGTCTTTCACTTGGGTGAGGCCGTGGTCGCGCAGGCAGCCGGTGAAGGTGTTCATCGCGGCCTGCATCGCGACGGGGTCGAAGTGGTCGCGGTTGCCGTCGTTGCCGCTGGTGCCGCCGCCCAGGCCGATGCCTTGCACGATGCTGCCGCATGCTGTCATTCCGGCCTTGAATTCGGCGCTCCGCGGGTCGAGGCCGCTACTGCTGCTGAAGCCGCCGTTGGTCATCGTGCCGTTGGCGTCGAAGGTGGGGTCCTTCATGTCCACGCCGTTCTTGCGCATACAGGCTGCGAAGTCGAGCAGTTTCTGTTGGCGGTCCTTTGCCGAGAGTGTGGTGGTGGGGCCGAGTGTGTTTCCACCGTTCAGCGGGGCGACCTGTGATGTGCTGCTGCCACCGCAGGCGGCGAGGGCCATCACGAAGACGGGGAGGGTGATGGCGCCGACGCGCATGCGCTGATCGGCCGGGCGCTCGCGGCCCTGCGACCGGTGGCGGATCTGGATGCGATGCTCAAACCCGCACTGGCCCTCGTCAACGAGGCGCTCATCCCGCTGAAGGAGGCCGGCCGGGCGCTCGCCGATTACCTTGAGAGTCTCGACGCCGATCCGCGGCGGCAGGAATTTGTCGAGACCCGGATGGCGTCGATCGAACAATTGGCGCGCAAGCACCGACTCGAGGCAGAGCGTCTGCCCGAGGTGCTCGCCACCCTGGAAGCGGAACTCGCGGCACTTGAAAACGCCGACGTCACGCTTGCCGAGATGGAGAAACACGTCGCCGTGGAGCAGCGCCGTTACGACAGTGCCGCCGCGCTCCTGAGCGAGGCGCGCCGGAACGCCGCCGGCAGACTTGCCACCGCCGTCACGGCGCTGATGCGCGGCCTTGGCATGCCTGGCGGCAACTTTGAGATCACGGTCGATCCCGAAGAGGGACCTGCGGATCCCTCAGGCCGCGACCGGATCGAGTTTCTGGTCAGCGCCAATCCCGGCCAACCGCCGAAACCCATCGCCAAGGTCGCCTCGGGCGGCGAGCTCTCGCGCATCAGTCTGGCCGTGCAGGTGGCCGCCGCACACGAGTCTGGCGGGCCCTCCTGCATGATCTTCGACGAAGTGGACGCCGGCGTCGGCGGCGCGGTGGCCGAGATGGTCGGCCGCGAACTCGCCGCGCTTGGCCGGCGCGGCCAGGCGCTGTGCGTCACGCACCTGCCGCAGGTCGCAAGCCAGGCGGACCACCACATCCGGGTGGCCAAGTTCTCGGACGGCCAGACAAGCCGCACGCGCCTCGCAGTGCTCGGCGGCGAGGAACGCGTCGAGGAGCTCGCCCGCATGCTTGCGGGCGTGGAAGTGACCGAGGCGGCGCGCTCGCACGCGCGCGAAATGCTGGAGCGCCGCACCCCGGCCCCCGCGGCCAAGGCGACCCGCCGGCGGCGCTGAGACGCCTAGCTCAAGGTTTGCGGTGCGGACACGCCGCCTGGCGGCAGTGCCCGTAGAGAATCAGCGCATGGTCGGTCAGGTCGAAGCCGAGGCGTGCGGCGGCGGCATGCTGCAGCGACTCGATCGATGCATCGGTGAACTCTTCGACGCGACCGCAGTCCACACACACGACATGGTCGTGATGCTCTCCCCGGTTGAGTTCGAACACCGCGGTGCCGCCCTCGAAGTGGTGCCGGGTGATGAGACCTGCCGCCTCGAACTGGGTCAGGACGCGGTAGACGGTGGCGAGGCCGATGTCCTCGTCGGCGTCCAGCAACCGCCGGTAGATGTCTTCGGCCGACAGGTGGTGCCCCGCCTCACCGGCCAGGATGTCCAGAATCTTGACGCGCGGCGTCGTCACCTTGAGGCCGGCTCTGCGCAGATCCTGGCTTTCCACTCCACTCTCTCCCGATCCGGTATGATCAGCCCCCATTATCCACCCCGTGAGGCCCGGGACAACCCGGTCCGCAGAGTCAACTGAATGTTCCGAAAGACCGCCCTGACCGCCGCCGCCCTGGCCTTTGCGCTTGCCGTGACCGGCTGCATCTACCGGGTCAACATCCCGCAGGGCAACTACATCGAGGCGAAATACCTCGACCAGGTGACGGTCGGCATGACCCGCAGCCAGGTGCGCTACCTGCTCGGCACGCCGATGCTGGCCGATCCGTTCCATCCGGAGCGCTGGGACTATCTGTACTACTTCAAGGCCGGCAAGACCCAGAAGGTCGACCAGCGCAACATCACGATCTGGTTCGCCGACGACAAGGTCACGAAGATCGACCGCCCCGCCGGCGCATGGAAGGATCCGGTCGCCCAGCGTCCGTCGATGTAAGCGCCGCTAGCGCAGCACCCGTGGCCGGCGTACCCGGCTCTTGCTCTTCATCCCGATCCCGCCTCCCATGGCGCGTCCTTGGCGCGCCAACGCGCGGCGTGTCTCTTTCGGGTCCGCCGGCAGCGGCCGGTACACCTCCACCCGGTCGCCGTCGCACACCAACGTCTCGGGCGGGACTTCCCGACCCCACACGCCGAGGGTGAACTTCCCGGGCATGGGTCCATGGCGCTCGGTCAGGTTGGCCGCATCGACCGCCCCGCCGACCGTCGTCCCGGGCGGCAGGGTCAGCACCACTTCCGTCTGGCGGTGCGGCTCCGCAAGCACCACCCGGACGGTCAGGCCGCTCACGGATGCACCTCGCGCGCGCGGCGCACGAACGCATCCACGATCGAGTCCCAGGTGGCCTCAAAGAAGGGTCCGAAGAGCAGATCCAGGGCCGCATTGCGGAAGGCGAACTCGACGGTGAGTTCGACCTTGCAGCCGCGGATCTCGCCGGGCTCCCCTGACGTCGTGCGCGCGCGCACCGGATGAAACTGCCAAAGTCCCCGGAAAGACTGCAGCGGACCGTCGGTCAACACCATCTGGATGGACTCGTCCGGCACATTCACGTTGGTGGTGCTGACCGCTGTGCGCACCCCGACCCGCTCGAAGGTCAGGGTCGCGGACAGCGAACCCCCATCCTCCTGATGGACCACCGTGATGGGGCACCACGGCAGGAACTCGGGGTAACGGCGCACGTCGTTGACGAGCGCATACATCTGCGCCGGGGTCTGCGGCACGAGCGCCGTGCGTTGCACGGTACGCATTACGAGGGGATCCGGTGAGCCATCACGGCGCTATTCTGCGGCGAAGGCGCCAAGGCTACAACGCGGGTAAGATGTCGGGCCGCACAGGAACCCGCACGCACCATGGCCGCCAAGAAGGACGACAAGGACTCCCATACCGGAACGATCGCCGTCAACCGGCGCGCCCGGCACGAGTACTTCATCGACGAACGCTACGAGGCGGGTCTGCAGCTCATGGGCTGGGAGGTCAAGGCCATGCGCGCGGGGCGCGCGCAGCTCGCCGAAGGCTACGTGTTCATCAAGAATGACGAGGCGTTCCTCACGGGCGCCCACATCACGCCGCTCAACTCCGCCTCGACCCATGTCGTGGCCGATCCGGTGCGCACGCGCAAGCTGTTGCTCAACCGCAAGGAACTCGACCACCTGGTCGGGGCGGTGGAGCGAAAGGGCGCCACCATGGTGCCGCTCTCGCTCTACTGGAAGGACGGCAGGGCCAAATTGGAACTGGGCCTTGCGCGCGGCAAGAAGGCCCACGACAAGCGCGAATCGGAAAAGGACAAGGACTGGCAGCGGGAAAAGGCGCGCACGCTGCGCGCACGCAACCGCTGAGCGCTCAGTAGAGCCGGTTCAGCACCTGCTCGCCGTTGCTGAGCACCAGCACCGGTTCGAAGAGCGTCGAACTGTCGCGCCGCGGATCGCGCTCCACGACGACGAGGTCCGCCTCAAGACCCACCGCGACACTCCCCGTGCGGCCCTCGATGCCGAGCACCCGCGCCGACTGGTAGGTCGCCGCACTGATCGCCTCGATGGGCGAAAGCCCCGCGGCGATGAGTTCCTCGACCTCGTGCGCGGGGCGCACGGCAGCCCCCTCGCCCTCGCCGTACGTTCCGTCGGTCCCCGCCGCGATCGTGATACCGAGCGCATGGGCCTTCCTCACCGCCTCGCGCAGCGGCCGCATCATCGCGCGGGTGCGCAACTGCAGCGCGATCGCCTCGCTGCTGTCGCCATGCGGATCGCCGAGCGGACTCATGATGGCGAGGGTCGGCACGAAAAACGTACCGTTGTGCTTCATCAGCTGCAGGGTGTCGTCGTCGACATAGGTGCCATGCTCGATGCTGCGCACCCCGGCGCGCACGGCGGCCGCCACTCCTTTGCGATCATGCGCATGGGCGGCGACGTACAGGCCGGACCGGCAGGCCTCTTCCACCACCGCGCGGATCTCCTCGTAGGAGAGTTCCTGCCGGCGCGGATCGGTGTAGGCCAGTCCCGCCCGCTCGCTGGCGCCGACTTTGAGGACATCCGCGCCGCGCGCGATCACGGCCCTTGCCACCTCGCGGACATTCTCGGCCCCGGTGAGCGGGGACTCGAGGTATTGCCCGAACTGCGGAAAACTCAGGATGAACGGCTCGCCGAGGCGCGGCCGGATGTGGCCGCCCGAGGCCAGCAGTTCCGGGCCATCGATGACACCCGTGCGGATAAGGTCCCGCGTCGCGAGGCCCTTGAGATAGGCGTCCCCCAGAACCCGCACCGTGGTGGCACCTGAGAGGAGCGCCCTGCGCGCCGACGCGGGATCCTCGATGTGCGCATGCGCATCGACAAAGCCGGGCAGCAGGTAACCCCCGCGCAGGTCGAGCCCGACGGCATTCGGCACGGCAGGACGGATCTCCGCAATGTGTCCCTGCTCGAGGCGCACGTCCACCAGCGGCGCACCGGCCTCGCCCCGCCCGTCGATCAGGTGGGCATTGACGAGCCACTGCGGGGTCGGGTGCGGAACGGCGCCGACCGGCCCGCTCAGGAGAAAAAGACCGAGCAGGCAGGCGATCGGACGGGTCATGGCGCCTCCGCGGCAGTCCAGAGGGAAAAGGTCAGCCGACGGCGGCGACCACCACGATCTCGACCTTGTAGGCCGGCGTTGCCAACTTTGCTTCGACCGTGGCGCGGGCCGGCGTGTGTCCCTGCGGCACCCACGCATCCCAGGCGGCGTTCATGTCCTGGAAGGTCGCGATGTCGGCAAGATAGACCGTCGCCTGCAGGATCTTCGTCTTGTCAGAGCCCACCCGCGCGAGCAACTCGTCGATCGAGGCGAGCACCTGCTCGGTCTGGCCACGGACATCGGCTGCCGTATCGTCGGCCACCTGGCCTGCAAGGTAGACGGTCTGGCCGTGGACGACGGCTTCGGACATGCGGGGTCCGGTATCGATGCGGTGGATCATGGCAGGCTCTCCGAAGGGGCCTTCAGAGGCCCGTTTAAATGCCGCGATCTTAACCCAATCACAGGTTCTGGCCGATCATCTGCTATGATCAAGGTTCATCCGGGGGCGACCGGTTTCGACGTGGGTCACGAAACTCCAGGTGCATGCCGAGGTGCAGGTTCCTCGTAAAACCATTTGCAAACTACAGCTGCGAACGACAACAGCTACGCTCTGGCGGCTTAAGCCCCGCCTACTCCACTCCTCTCGGTGCCTGTGCTGGGGGAACTGGGGTCGCAATCACAGGATCGCGGTGCACGCGTGACCCGGGTAGTGCACAGCTAAAAAGGACGGGACTGGCATCAGGTTTTCCCTGCCGATCGGGTAGCCTGGCGTGAGATCAATAGACCGGATACGCATGTAGATCTTGTAGCGTAGGGCTTGCGGACGGGGGTTCAATTCCCCCCGCCTCCACCAACAGCACATCCGGGAACGTCCCCGGAAGTCCATAAACCCCCTGAAATTACGGGGGTTTTTTTATTAGCGAACCCTGTATCTGTTCGCTCGCGTCAATACGCGGGATTCGGCGTGAATAATCTTCCACCCCAACACCAGACGGCGCCAGCGAACGACACGGCACAGGCCGCACCGTCGGTCACACGGATTTGCTGCGCACCAAACTCACGGGAAATTTGCACCGGCACCCGCGAGCTGCGGAAATACGTATTGTCCGTCACCCCAAGCACCTTGCAGGCCTCGGCAGTCGTCTTGCCCTGGCCGATCAGCACATCTGCCTCACGCAGCGTGTGAATGATCTCCTCGACCGTAAACCGTTGTTTTGACATGTTCCAAGTCTCCATGTTCCACCATTCTAGGGAACATCAACCTGGACAAGAAGTTCACCAGCGGTCACCCTCGGGGCAGCCTCGCTGCACGCACTCGCGCTCAGTGACCCTCCGAGTGGCTTGACATAATGTGCCACTCCAACACCTCTTGAATCAAAATCCTCTCGGTCTGCTGCACCACGCTCTCAAGCGTATGCCAGGTGTGCGTGAGGGTGATTTGCTGCCTTAGATCCGTCAGTTGCACGCACATATCGCTATAGCGCGCCACGCGCCGATGCAGATCGTTGATCGAAATCAGCGCCAGCAGCGCAGCAGCCAGCGCGGGAAGGACCAGCGGCAAAAAGTGGAATACGGCCGCCACCACCCACTCCGGAACCTGCATCCCCGAAACCGTGGCGTGGACAGCGAACAGTCCCGTGCAGCCGATCGCGAGCAGGCTGGTGGCTGTAAACCCGAACCGAAGCCACGTCAGCCGCGGGCGCGCATGATCGAGGCGCCGCGTGTAGTAATGCAGTTGATCCTCGATTCTGTCACGGCGATAACGTTGGCAAAATGCGTCGAGGTTAGGCTCCCGGTCTGCGGGTGAGCGGCGGTGGAGAATATCGAGCGTGCGCATGTATTGGCGCAGCCCGGGCACCTCACGGCCCTCAAACAGACTTCTGCGACGCGGCATCGTCCAGGTGGCCAGCACCGCCCTACCGATTTCCGCTGCTAGCCGACATCTCATCCAATGATGCTGCGCGCGGCTTCGTTGAATCTTGAGCGCAGCACCAAAGGCTGCCAACAGCAGCAACAATTTGCCCCATGAAACGACCATCGGCTGCCACCCAAAGGCCAGGCCCGCTGCGGCCACCGAAGTGGCCATAGTGTGCAAGACCACCACGGCTGCGCGCAGGAAGCGAATTCGAGGTGCGCCGTGCGAGGCAGCGCGATCCACTTTATCCTGAAAGCGGGCGACCAGTTCCCGACTGCCTGCAGGGCTGGACGCACGGGATGCGTCAGGTACACGGTTCAAGAAAAAAAGTTCCGGATCCTTCGCGCAAAAGCGCTCGAAGTTTTCCCGCCGAATGATGCCGCTGGACGGATCGATCACGACCAGCGGTTTTCGCAACTCGCGCGCGTAGCGGATCACCTGCGCCGTGCCACCAGGTCCGCGGGCGGGCTCACCATCCCACACTGCCAACAACACATCCGAGCGATTGACGGTCTCGATCCCGCAGTCGAGGTAGGCTTGCTCCCTCGGCTCCTCCAGATTCAAGACGGTGATTGTCTCGGCCTGATTGAGGAGTCGGGTCGCCATGGCCCACTCATCGCCCGTAAAGTCGGTCGCAAAATCATTCTGCGGAAAGGGCAGGAGCGCCTGCCACGCGATCAGCCGCCTCAGCACTAGCTGCGCGAACAGCAGGTCACCGCCCACCGCCGCGGACGAGACGGCCAACCATTCCCCGTCGGCGAGTTGCAGGATCTCATCCAGCGCGCGATCCAGGGACGCCAGTAAAAGAGCAGAGTCCGGTACCATTCGGTGCCCCGTGAAGCCCACGACGTAAAACTCGGGTAGCGAATTGGCTTGTTCCGGTTGAGTCATCGCCATGGATGTCATACGTGGCACCGTCGCAGTGAAAGACACGTACTGGGCAAGGCACGTGCCGCAACTATAACCCGATGGACATCGAACCGGGGTCTACCCGCAAGGAAAGAAAGCACGCGGCCGGAACGGACCCCGAAAACCGCGGTCACCCGGGATCATCGATCGACCGGCGATGGCTCCTCGACAACGGGACCTGCGTGGGTTGTGCCCGATCCGTACGGACCTCACGCCCCCGGGCGCCGGGCCTGTGACCTTCGGGCTTCGTGTCGCGAGCAAGCGGATGGCCACCGGCGTTTGTACGCTCAGGCCGGTTTGACGCCTGGGGCGCTTCCCCGGCCCGGTTAGATCGGAAGAGCGTCGTGTAGGGAAAGAGTGTAGATCTCGGTGGTCGCCG
>CAXBRZ010000108.1:0-8106 GCA_963978075.1 uncultured bacterium
ATGGCGACATTGCCGACACTGGCGGGGGCAAAGGCGGTGGCGGAATTACGCAAGGGGCACCTCGTGATCAGATGTTGGCGCCGACGTAGGCCGCCAGACGCAGCAGGTCACCGAACACTCCCCCCGCCGTCACCTCGGGACCCGCACCCGGACCCTGCACGATCAGTGGATTGTCGCAGTAACGCAGGGTCTCGAAGCGCACCACGTTGTCGGTGAGCGCAATGTTGGCAAACGCGTGCTTGCGGTCCAGCCGCACGAGTCCGACGGTCGCGGTACCGGCCCGGGCGTCAAGCCGGCCGACATAGCGAAGTACCTGGCCGGCCGCCGCGGCCTCGGCGTAGCGGGCCTGCATGTGCGCGTCAAACTCCGGCAGCCGCGCGAGGAATTCCTCGACCGGACAATCGGTCAGCGCGGCGGGCACGAGGCTCTCTACATTCACATCCGACAATTCAAGGCGCAGGCCGATCTCACGTCCGAGAATGATGAGTTTGCGGGCCACGTCCGTGCCGGACAGGTCGTCGCGCGGATCCGGTTCCGTATAACCCTTCTGCTTGGCCGTGCGCACGATGGAGGAAAACGCCTCCGAGCCATCGTAGACATTGAACAGATAGGCCAGCGTGCCGGAAAAGATGCCCTCGATGGAGCGCACCTGGTCCCCGGTCTCGCGCAGGTCGCGCAAGGTCTGGATCACGGGCAGTCCTGCGCCCACCGTCGCTTCGTAGAGGTAATGCGAGCCATTGGCGCGCCGCGTGGCACCGAGCGATGCGTAGTACTCGTAAGGGCCGCTGTTGGCCTTCTTGTTGGGCGTCACCACATGAATGCCGGCGGCCAGCCAGTCGCGGTAATGGCTCGCCACCTCCGCGCTCGCCGAGCAGTCGATGATCACCGCATGCGGCAGGTGCTCGGTCTGCACGTGTCGCGCGAAGTCCTCGAGGTCCAGTGGCTGCCAACGGTCTGCGGGAATGTCCTTCCACGCATCGGGCGCGATGGGGGCGTCCGAGAGCAGCATGCGTTTGGAGCGCACGATGCCACGCACGCGCAGGTCGAGGTGCGCCCCGCCCGACAGGCGTTCCATCTGCCCCGCCAGCTGCTTAAGCAGCGCGCCGCCAACAAGACCCGGGCCGACAAGACCGATCGAGATCGTGTGGGGCGAAAGATAGAAGCCGGCGTGCACGGCTTGCAGCGCCCGCGTCGAGTATTTGGCGTCGATGACCACCGAGATGTTGCGCTCGGAGGCGCCCTGCGCGATGGCCCGCACGTTGACGCCGGCATCGCCGAGCGTCTGGAAGACTTTCGCCGCCACGCCATGGCTGCCCGCCATGCCGTCACCCACGACGGCGAGGATCGCACACCCGCTACTCACTTCCACGCGCTGGATCTGGCCCTCGCGCAGTTCAAGGGTGAAGGCGCGGCGCACCACTTCGCCGGCCGCCATGGCCTCGGCGTCAGGCACCGCAATGCAGATCGAGTGTTCCGAGGAGCCCTGCGAAATGAGGATCACGGAAATCCCCGCTTCCTGCAGCGCGCCGAACAGGCGCTGCGCGGTTCCGGGCACGCCGATCATCCCGGCTCCCTCGAGATTGACAAGACCCACCTTGTCGATCGTCGTGATGCCCTTGACCATGTGCGCCGAGGTGGGCCGCGCACAGATCAGCGTCCCGGGAAGATGGGCACGGAAGGTGTTCTTGATCAGGATCGGAATCTCGCGCGAGACGGCGGGCGCCATCGTCTGCGGATGGATGACCTTCGCGCCAAAGTAGGCGAGTTCCATGGCTTCGCTGTACGACAGCGAATCGATCACCTTGGCGTCCGGCACGCGGCGCGGATCGGCCGAGAGGACGCCGTCAACATCGGTCCAGATGACGATCTCGCGCGCTTTCAGCAGTGCGCCGAAGATGGAGGCCGAGAAATCGCTGCCGTTGCGGCCGAGCGTGGTCTGGATGCCGCGTGCATCGGCGGCGATGAAGCCGGTGATGACAAGCGTACCCTCAAAGTCGGCGGGTACGCACGAGGCCAGCGCCTTCTGCGACGCCTCCCACTGCACCGAGGGTCCCAGCGGCCCCCACTCGACGACGACCGCCTTGCGCGCGTCGAGCCAAAGCACGGGTGCGGCGCTGCGGCCCCGTTCAGCCAGCAGCCGCGCGTACAGGCGCGTCGACCAGATCTCGCCGTATCCGGCCACGAGGTCGCGGATGTTCTGTCCGGCGGAGCGCAGCAGGCTCACCGCCTGCAGGAGACCGGCGATGTCCCGGCAGTCGGCCTTGAGGGTCTCCACATACGCCGCGGCGCCCTCCTTGCAGAGGAGTGTCGCGGCAATCTGCGTGTGCTTCTCCTCGAGCGCCTGCAGTTTCTCGCACGCGAGCGGATCGCGTTGCTCCGCCAGCGTCACGAGTTGCAGCAAGCCATCGGTCACGCCCTTGCAGGCCGACAGCACGACGGCCACGCGCGGCACCGGGGTGGATTCGATGATGTCGGCCACGCGGGCAATGCACTCGGCATCCGCCACCGACGAGCCGCCGAACTTGTGGACCACCCAACCTGCTTGGCCGGAACCGTCCCGGGCCCTGCTTCCCGCCGTTTTTTCTTGCGAACTCATCACATTACCGTCCAGTCCTGATTCTTTGCGGCGCACAATCTACTGACCCCCCGGGCGGGGGGCAAGCACAAAACCTAGTTTTTGCGGGTTGCCGCACCGTGCCAGCGCGCCAGGAGGCGGATCACCGGCCTGAAACGCACGAGGCGCACGAGCGTGCGCGCGACGAGGCGGTCACGCCATGACAGTCTGAACGGCGCCAGCACCCCGCCCAGCAACTCCGGCCGCGCGACGTGGCGCACTGCGTCGTTCATCTGCGACCCCGCGCCGGCCCGCGCGGCCCCGCACCCCCCGGGCGCCTCGCGACGGTCGGCACCGGAGGCAGTCCCGTGTGCTGGGTACGTACCTGGCCTTGACGGGGCCGCGCCGCGGTGCGCGCCGAGCCGGTTTGACCCGAGCCTGCCGAGCTCGCGCCCCCGGTACCTGCCGGTTGCCAGGCGGGCACCAACTGGTGTTTGCCGGCGCCGATGAGGTCGGCGCGGCCCATGCGGCGCAGGGCATCGCGCAGTTCCGGCCAGTTGTTGGCGTCGTGGTAGCGCAGCAGTGCCTTGTGCAGGCGCCGTTGGGCTGCCCCCTTGGGAATGTAGACGCCCTCGCTCTCGCGCGAGACCTTCTTCAGCGGATTGCGGCCCGTGTGCCACATCGCGGTCGCGGTTGCCATCGGTCCGGGCAGAAAGGCCTGCACCTGGTCGGCGCGGAAGCCATTTGCCTTGAGCCACAGGGCGAGTTCGAGCATGTCATCGTCGGTCGTGCCCGGATGCGCGGCGATGAAGTACGGAATGAGGTACTGCTCCTTGCCCGCCTCGCTCGAGTAGCGGTCAAAGAGTTCCTTGAAGCGGTGGTAGGTGCCGATACCCGGCTTCATCATTTTCGAGAGCGGCCCCTCGGCAATCGCCTCGGGCGCGATCTTGAGATACCCGCCGACGTGATGGGTCGCGAGTTCCTTCACGTACTCCGGCGACTCGACGGCAAGGTCATAGCGCACGCCCGAGGCGATCAGCACTTTCTTGATGCCCGGCAGCGCCCGCGCACGGCGGTACAGACGGATGAGCGGGTTGTGGTTGGTATCGAGGTTCGGGCAGACACCCGGGAACACGCAGGAGGGACGCCGGCAGGCGGCCTCGATCTCGCGCGACTTGCACGCAAGGCGATACATGTTCGCGGTGGGACCGCCAAGGTCCGAAATGATCCCCGTGAAGCCAGGCACCGTATCGCGCACCTGCTCCACCTCGCGGATGATCGAATCCTCCGAGCGGCTCTGGATGATGCGCCCCTCGTGCTCGGTGATCGAACAGAAGGTGCAGCCACCGAAACAGCCGCGCTGGATCGTCACCGAGAAGCGGATCATCTTGTACGCCGGAATCTTCGCGTCACCGTAGGACGGATGCGGTACGCGCTGGTACGGCAGTTCGTAGACCGCGTCCATCTCTTCAGTGGTCAACGGAATCGGCGGCGGGGTGAGCCACACCTCCTGCTCGCCATGGCGCTGCACCAGCGCGCGCGCGTTGTGCGGATTGGCCTCGGCATGCACGATGCGCGAGGCGTGTGCGTAGAGCACGGGATCCGCTCGCACGGCCTCGAAGGACGGGAGGCGGATGACGCTGCGCGCACGGTCCTCCGTCTTGACCTTGCGCCGCAGTCGGACCACCGGCACCACGACCTCGCCCGTCGCGGCCGCCGACGGAAGCGCTTGTTCCGCCGGCGCTGCGGGTTCCATCTGGTACGGGTCTATCGGCGGATCGACCTTTCCCGGGGTATCGACCTCGGTCGAATCGATCTCGATCCAGCCGGCGGGCGTCGAACGGCGCACAAAAGCGGTGCCGCGGACATCGTCAATGGACCCGATCGGCTCACCCGCCGCCAGGCGGTGCGTGATCTCCACGATCGCCCGTTCCGCATTGCCGTACAGCAGCAAGTCCGCCTGCGCATCCAGCAGCACCGACCGGCGCACCTTCTCCGACCAGTAGTCGAAGTGCGCGACCCGGCGCAGCGATGCCTCGATCCCGCCGATCACGAGCGGCGTGCCCGGAAATGCCTCGCGGCAGCGCTGGCTGTAGACGATCACCGACCGGTCCGGGCGCTTGCCGCCCTCGCCCTGCGGCGTGTACGCGTCGTCACTGCGCATCTTGCGGTCGGACGTGTAGCGGTTGACCATCGAATCCATGTTGCCGGCGGTCACACCGAAATACAGGTTCGGGGCTCCGAGCGCGCGGAAGGCCTCGGCGTCGCGCCAGTCCGGCTGGGCGATGAGGCCCACCCTGAATCCCTGCGCCTCGAGCAGGCGCCCCACCAGCGCCATGCCGAAACTCGGGTGATCCACGTACGCATCGCCCGTCACGAGGATGACATCGCACGAGTCCCAGCCCAGCGCATCCATCTCGGTGCGGGACATCGGCAGGAACGGCGCGGTACCGAACCGTTTTGCCCAGTATTTGCGCCGCCCGAACAGCGGTATGAGGTCGGTGGCGGACATGGGGCGCAGGGTCTACTCGGGGCGTGGCCGGTCAGTGTGACCCGGCCCGCAGGACGGGAAGCGCGAAGGCTACCAAAGGCAGCCCTCGGCGTCCACTAGAAGCCTGTTTTATATGGCAATTCTAAAACCGCCGACAGCGCCGACCTGGACCCGATGGCCGGTCTATGGGTAATAGCCGATGCCGATATACACATCCGGTGAGTTGCACACGGGTGCCGCGGCCACCACACCACACAAGGCGTAACGCGGGTTGCGTGCGGCATCCCACAACCCCCAGCCGTCGTCCGTTCCCTTCCAGGCCTCGTCAAACCCGTCGAAATAGAAGATTGCCGCCGGGGCGTCCACCGTCCCCTTCCAGCCGTTCAGAAGGTCGAGATAGGCCTTCGCGTTGATCGGCGTTGCGGTATAGAGCTCGATTGCGGATGACGGGTTGGTCCAGGCCGCCTTCCAGCCGGTCTCGCCCATCACCAGCGGCAACACGGCGCCGATGGTGGTCCTGGTGCCGCCCGTCGGTGTCATCGGATAGGCGCTGACGGCCGCGGTCTCGTTCTTCGCGTAGGTCAGCGCCGCATTCATCATCGCCGTTGCACGCCCGGGGCCGGTCGGGGTCGCCAGTTGCATCCAGTCCCAGGAGGCGCTGTTGAGGATCGGATAGGAGTGGATCGAGACGAAGTCGAGATACGGCAGTACGGTATCGGGCTTCATCGACATCTTGCCCGCGTAATACGCTGCCGTATCGTCCGCCGTCACCGGCTGGGTGATGCCGTTGCGCACCTGCTGCACATAACCCACAAGGCAGTTGACCGGCACGTTGTTGGCCAGCGACGGCTCGTTGCCGACACTGACGGTCACGACCTGCGTATAGGTCGTCGCCAAGGTGATGGCGGTCGATATCTGCGCAGAGTTCGCAGCACTGGTGCAGTTCGTCGGCGTCGCGGCGAGGTAAATACCGAGTTGCACACTCATCGTCGGGTAGTTCGCCGCAATCAGCCGCAGAATGTTCGTCGAGACCGTATCCGAGCCGAACAGGCGGATCAGGTTGAACCCCGCCAACTGGAACTGCCCGAGGTCCTCGAGGATCTGCGCATCGGTCGGGATTTCCCCGACCCCGGGACCGCCGGCCCGATACGGACCGTACGCGACCGCCTTGCCGGTGCTGTACACCGCGGGCAGCGGCCGCACGCCGACCGTCGCCGCCACCCCCGTCCCCGACAGGGAGGCTGTCGCAGTCACACCCCCCGCGGTCACCGTCAGCGTTGCGCTTGCGGATCCGGACACGGTGGGCTTGAAGCTGACGCCGAGGTTGCAGGTGGCGTTCGTCGCGAGACTTGCGGTACACCCGTTGGTAACCGCAAACGCTGCGGAACTGGCGCCCGACAGGGTCGCGGCGGTCACGGTCAGGGAGGTGGTGCCGGTGTTCTTGACCACCACGTTCTGCACGACCGACGTGGTGCCGACCGATTGCGAGGCAAACGTCAGCGCCGTCGGGGTCAGCGTGTAACTCGTGGTCGCCGCCACGGCGGTGCCCGAGAGCGCGACCGAGAACGGGCTGCCGGTCGCATTGCTGGCGATGGACAGCGTGGCGGCCGCGGTACCGGCCGCCGTGGGTTTGAAGGTGACGGAAACCGTACAGGTGGCGTTAGCGGCCAGCGCCGCGGTGCAGGTATTGGTCTGGGCAAACGCCGCGGCGTTGGTTCCGGACAGCGTCACCGAGGACACGGTCAGGGACAAGGATCCTGTGTTGCGAACGGTGACCGTCTGCGCCGCGCTGGTGGCGCCGACGGTCGTCGAGGCAAACGTGAGCGACGAGGGGGTCACCGAACCGGTGACGGAACCGGCCACCGCAGTCCCGGTGAGCGCGACGGTCTTGGCCGTCGTGCTCCCCGTACTGACGATGGTCAGGGTGCCTGTGATCGTGCCGGTGACGGTCGGCGCGAACGCCACGGACACCGTACAGGTCTTGCCAGCTGAGACGGACCGCGTGCAGCCATTCGTCAGTTTGAACGCCGCATTCGTCACCGTGACCGACGACACCGTCAGTGACGTGGTGCCCGTATTGGACACCGTCACGGTCTGCGTCGCACTGGTGGTGCCCACCGCTTGGGACGCGAACGTGAGTGTGCCGGGCGTCACCGTTGTCACGGCGGCGCCCAACGCCAAGCCGGGCACGGTCAGGATCCATCCTAGAAACACACAACGCACACGAGCAAGCATACGCACTCCGACCCTGATGAAGACTGACTCGCATGATATATGATTGCGCTTTCATGCGGTAACAAGCCGTAATCGCGGTAGCCGGAGGCTCAAGAACGGAGACCGACGCTGATTCCGGATTCGCTCTTAAGGCTTTTTGTGGGAACGATGTCCAGTACAGGAAATATGTTCAACACTCTTGAAAGGGCTTTCAGATTCATGTAGGTTCCCATCACTGAAAGCGGTTTCATTTAAGCGCCAAGGTTCAAAGTTTCACCTAAGTATTTGAGCAAATTAATTTTTCGGGGGTAATCATGCGAACTGTGATGACTTCAAGGGCGAGAATACTTGCCCTGGCTCTCAGCCTGGCGGGCCTATTCGGCGCCAGTGCCGCGAACGCCACGTACTCGTTCCTGAGTGGAACGGCCACGATCACCTCGGCGACGTTCAATTCGCCGGTGGCCGTCGCCTCGGCAACCCAGACGATCACGCTGAAATCGACGGCTGCCGCCTACAAGGTCTATCTGCTCAGCAACTCGACCGCCTTCAAGATCACCGCGCCCGCCACGGGCGCGTGCGGCATTGCGTCGACCTCCACGGTGACGCTGGCTGCCAATGGCACCTGCAGCGTCAACGTCAGCTACACCCCGACATCGTCGGCGGCCGCCAGCGGCGTCATCACGGCTTACGCTACGACGTCCTCGACGGGAACGGCCGCAGCCGTGACCCCCACCCTCGCGGTCACTGGCACCAGCAACATGCTCCAGTTGAAAAACGGCACCGTCGCGATCACTTCGTACGCATTCCCGGCGACGGCCTCCGGTTCGACCTCAACGCTCGCCGTCAC
>CAXBRZ010000109.1:0-8103 GCA_963978075.1 uncultured bacterium
TTTTTTTTTTAATGATACGGCGACCACCGAGATCTACACTCTTTCCCTACACGACGCTCTTCCGATCTGCTGATCGTGCTGGGTGACCAACTCGACCGTGCAATGCCGGTCCTCGAACACCTGGATCCGCGCCGCGACCGCATCTTCATGGCGGAAGTCCCGGCGGAGAGCACCCGGATCCCAAGCCACAAGGCCCGGACGGCGCTTGTTTTTTCCGCGATGCGGCATTTCGCCGCCGACCTGCGTGCGCGCGGCCTCACCGTCGACTACCAGCGCATCGGCACGCACAACTACACGACGCTGGCCGACGCGTTGCGCGGCGCGCTCAAGGCCCATCGGCCCGAAACCGTGCTCGGCATCCTCCCGGGTGATCACGGAGTCATGCGGTCCCTGGAGCAAGCCGCTGTGGACCCGCCGATCCTGTGGCAGCCGGACACTCACTTTCTGTCCACGCCCGAGGAATTCGCGACCTTCGCCCACGGCCGCAAAGTCCTGAGGCTGGAGCACTGGTACCGGCTGTTGCGCCGCAGGACCGGCATCCTGATGGACGGCGACGCGCCGGAGGGCGGAGCCTGGAACTATGACGCGGACAACCGCGAAGCCTTCTCCGGCGCAGGACCCGGCCTGCTGAGCACGCCCGTCTCGTTCGCGCCGGATGCCATGACCGCCGAAGCGCTCGCCGATGTCGGTCGGCACCTCGGGCACCTGCCCGGTTCGCTGCAGGCCTTCGACTGGCCCGTGACCCCGGCAGACGCAAAGCGCGCGCTGGAGGACTTCATCGAGGCACGCCTGCCACTCTTCGGCCGGTATCAGGACGCCATGTGGCGCGGCGAGGGCCTCCTGTACCACTCGCGCCTGTCTGCCGCCCTGAATCTGAAGCTCATCGACCCGCGCACCGTCATCGCGGCCGCCGTTCGGGCCGGACGGGAAGGCCACGCCCCGCTCGCTGCGGTCGAAGGCTTTGTGCGCCAGATCCTCGGCTGGCGCGAATATGTGCGCGGCCTCTACTGGCACCTCATGCCCGACTATGCAAAGGCCAATGTGCTCGAGGCGAGCGAACCATTGCCGGAATTCTACTGGACGGGTCGGACCGAATACGCGTGTCTCGCCGACACCATTGGCCGCACGCTGGCGACGGGCTATGCGCATCACATCGAACGCCTCATGGTCACCGGCCTGTTTGCCCTGCTGCTCGGCGTCGAACCACGGCAGGTCCACCACTGGTACCTCGGCATCTACGTCGACGCCTTTGAGTGGGTGGAACTGCCCAACGTCATCGGCATGAGCCAGTATGCGGATGGCGGACTACTCGCCTCCAAACCCTACATCGCCAGCGGGCGCTACATCGAACGCATGAGCAATCACTGCGACCATTGCCCCAAGCGGCCGGGCGACGCGACGGGTCCGACGGCCTGTCCTTTCACCACCTTGTACTGGGATTTTCTGGATCGTCACCGCGCCCGTTTCGCCCGTCATCCACGTCTCGGCCAGCAGGTGCGCAACCTTGATGCCCGCACCGAGTCGGCCAGAGCCGCCATCCGTGCGGAGGCGCAGGCGCTGCGCCTCACCCTCAGGACCGCAGGAGCAACCCACGCATGAGCACCGTCCTCGTCTGGTTCCGCAGGGACCTGCGCCTCACCGATCATCCGGCCCTGTTGGCGGCGACGGCAGAGGGCCACCGGGTCATTCCGGTTTACATCCATGCGCCTGACGAGGAAGGCCCCGGGGCCCCGGGGGCGGCCAGTCGCTGGTGGCTGCATCGCAGCCTGACCTCGCTGTCGCAGGAATTGCGGCATCGCGGCTCACGCCTCGTCATCCGCAGCGGCCCCTCGCTGGCCGCACTGCGCTCGCTCCTCAAGGAAACCGGCGCCACGGAAGTACACTGGAACCGGGCGTACGAACCGGCCTTGACGGCGCGCGACGCGCACATCAAGAGCACCCTGCGCGAGGAGGGCTGCACGGTGCAGAGTCATTGCGGCAACGTGCTGTTCGAACCGTGGCAGGTGAAAAGCGGTGCCGGCACCCCGTTTCGCGTCTTCACACCGTTCTGGAAACACTGTCTCAGCCGCCTCGAGGAGATACCCCGTCCTCGACCCGCGCCAGAGCAACTGCCGGCCCCTTCGCAGTGGCCCGACAGCCTGCCGGTGGACGCCCTGGCGCTGAACCCTTCCATCGGCTGGGACAGTGGCCTTGCCAAGGACTGGGTACCCGGCGAACCAGCGGCGCTAGCCCAGCTGGAGGCTTTTCTCGAGCAACACGCAGGCGGTTACAAGGAACTGCGGGACCGGCCGGATCTGAGGGCCACCTCCAGGCTCGCACCGGCCCTGCATTTCGGCGAAATCTCACCGCGCCAGATCCTGGCGGCCTCGAGAAGTGCCGCAACGGCCGCGGCGCCGGGAGAAGCAGCCGGCATCGACGCCTTCGTTCGCGAGGTCGGCTGGCGCGAGTTCGCCATCCACATCCTCTATGCCTTCCCGCATACCGTCGACAGCCCGCTCGACCGCCGTTTCACGGCGCTGCCCTGGCAGACGGATGAGCAGGTGCTGCGCGCGTGGCAACGGGGCCGGACGGGGATACCGCTGGTCGACGCCGGCATGCGCGAACTGTGGCATACCGGCTGGATGCATAACCGTGTCCGCATGGTCGTTGCCTCCTGGCTGACCAAGAACCTCGGCCAGCATTGGCTGCACGGCGCCCGTTGGTTCCATGACACCCTCGTGGACGCGGACCTCGCAGCCAATACCCTGGGCTGGCAATGGACGGCCGGCTGCGGTGCCGACGCCGCCCCGTACTACCGTATCTTCAACCCGATCCTGCAGAGCGAGCGCTTCGATCCGCTGCGGCGGTACATCCGTGCGTGGGTGCCGGAACTGGCGGGTCTGCCGGATGCCTGGATACACAAGCCTCATGAGGCCCCGGCTCACGTATTATTGGCCGCTGGTATCGCCCTCGGGCGAGACTACCCGCTGCCACTTGTGGACCTGCCTGCCAGCCGAGACCGGGCGCTGGCAGCCTACGAGTCGGTCAAGGCGGCATCTGCTTCAGAAAGAATCTGAAAGACGAAGGGGCTCGGCCGACGATCATGACGAAGCGTACATGGGGATTGCCGGACACGATCCGGGCTTGGTTCGACAGCACTGCGGGAGAAGAGGCCGGCAAGGGCCCTGACCACATCGACCTTGGCAGGATCGCCCCCTTCATCGGCATGCACCTTGCCTGCCTGCTGGTGTTCTGGGTTGGCGTCAGCCCGGTGGCCGTGCTCACCGGGGCCGCGCTCTACGTGCTCAGGATGTTCGCCATCACCGGCTTCTATCATCGTTATTTCTCGCACCGTGCCTTTCGCACGTCGCGTGTGGCGCAGTTCCTGTTCGCTGCCCTGGGCGCCATGGCCGTCCAGCGCGGTCCGCTGTGGTGGGCCGCTCACCACCGACACCATCACGCCCACTCCGATCGACCGGAGGATGCGCACTCACCGCGGCAGCACGGATTTATCTGGAGTCACATGGGCTGGTTTCTGGCGCGCGGCAACTACCGCATCGACACCCGGCGGATACGTGATCTCGAGCAGTTCCCGGAACTTCGCTGGCTGGATCGCTACGACATCGCCATGCCGGTCCTGCTGGCCGTCGGACTTTGCGTGACGGGAATGCTGCTGCACCGGTTTGCCCCACAATTCGGCACCAGTGGCCCACAGATGCTGGTTTGGGGCTTCTTCGTGTCGACCGTCGTGTGCTATCACGCGACCTACACGATCAATTCGCTTTCCCATGTGTTCGGCCGGCAGCGTTACCGTACACCGGATGACAGCCGCAACAACCTCTGGCTTGCATTGCTGACTTTGGGCGAGGGCTGGCACAACAATCACCACCACTATCCGAAGTCAGCGCGACAGGGATTTTACTGGTGGGAAATCGACCTGACGTATTACGCGCTCAGGATCCTCGCCTGGCTTGGTGTGATCTGGGACCTCCAGCCGGTTCCGGCCAACGTCCGGGACAGCCGGCGCCTCAGTTCACCCCAACGATGAATGGGACCGACCAGTCCGTCGCCATCATCGGCAGCGGCATCGCCGGCCTGACGATCGCCGACGGACTGCACGGCAAACGGCCGTTCGTCGTCTATGAATCCGAATCCTGGGTTGGAGGACACACCCATACGGTCACGGTCGCAGAGGCCGATCGCACCATCGCCATCGACACAGGCTTCATCGTCTGCAACGAGTGGACCTATCCCAACTTTCTGTCCTTGCTCGCGCGGCACGGCCTGCAAACGCAGCCGTCGAACATGAGTTTCAGCGTGACCGATGAACGCAGCGGCCTTGAGTACAACGGGACAAGCGTCAACACGCTGTTCGCACAACGCTCCAACGCACTCTCACCGGGCTTTCTCGGCATGATCGCAGACATCCTGCGCTTCAACCGGGCGGCGCCGGCGATTCTGGCGCAGCCAGGGCCGGGGCCGACGCTCGGCGAATGGCTTCTGACGAACCGGTATGGCGCACGGTTCATTGATCACTACATCGTCCCGATGGGCCGCTCCATCTGGTCGGCACGTCGCGAATCGCTGCTCGGATTTCCGGCCAAGTTTTTTGTCGATTTTTTCAATCGCCACGGCTTTCTCAATATCGACGACCGGCCGGTCTGGCAAGTCATACCCGGGGGCTCCTCCTCCTACGTCAGTGCAATCACCGCCCGCTTCGCCGACCGTATCCGCACCGGCTGCCCCGTGCATGAAGTACGTCGCCTCCCTGATGGCGTGGAACTGGTGCTGGCGGATGGCCGTCGGGCACAGCATGCCGAAGTCGTCATTGCCACCCACGCGGACTCGGCGTTGCAGATGCTCGCCGATCCTAGCGACGAGGAGCGCGCACTGCTCGGTGCATTTTCCTTCGAACCCAACGATGTCGTGCTGCACACCGACGAGCGCCTGCTGCCACGCGTCCCGCTTGCCCGTGCCGCGTGGAATTTTCACATCCGTGCCGACCGCGATACGGGCTGCTCGCTGACCTATGACATGAACGTGCTGCAGTCCCTCCACAGCGAGCGCCGTTATCTTGTCTCCTTGAACCTGACCGACCGCATCGATCCGGCACGCATGCTCGGCCGCTGGCGCTACGACCATCCGGTATATACGCCTGCGGCGGTCGCCGCGCAGGCGGAGCACTCTCGGATCAGCGGAGCACGCCGCACGTACTACGCCGGTGCCTACTGGCGCTACGGATTCCACGAAGACGGCGTGGTGAGCGGACTGAAGGTTCTGGAACAAATGGGCGTCGGGTCTCCCTGAGATGGACAGTTGCCTGTACGTCGGGACTGTCCGGCATCACCGCCGGCAACCCCGGGACAACCGTTTTGCGTATCGCGTCATGTACGCATACCTCGATCTTGACGAGATCGATTCGGTGTTTGACGCGCACTTTCTGTGGTCCTCCCGACGCGCCGCCCCCATCCGCTTTCGCCGTCAGGACTATCTCGGCCCCCATACAGAGCCTCTCAAGGATGTAGTCCTTGACCTCGTCGAGGCGCGTCTGCAGCGGCGGCCGACAGGACCCGTCCGTCTGCTGACCCACCTGCGGCACTTCGGCTACTGTTTCAATCCGGTGTCTTTCTATTACGTGTATGACGCTGGGTCACTGGACTGCATCCTTGCCCAGATCACCAATACCCCATGGGGCGAGCGTCATACCTATGCGCTGGATGTACGCAACGCGTCGCGCGCCGGTCCGCACTGGCGCTTCGAGTTTGGCAAGGCATTCCACGTCTCCCCATTCCTGCCCATGGAACTTGACTACGACTGGCGCTTTGGCGAACCCGCGGACGGACTGCATGTGCACATGACCGACCAGGACGGCGGCACACCGGTGTTCGAAGCGACCCTCTCGCTCAATCGTCAGGAAATCACTTCGACCCACCTGGGCCGGGCCCTTCTAGCCTTCCCTTTCATGACGTTTAAAGTAATCTTCCTCATCCATTGGCAGGCTTTGCGCCTGTGGATGAAACGAGTGCCCTTCTACAGTCACCCGGGTTCGTGAGAATGAGTCAGACCATCATCCCTGCCGTCCGGTCCCGCAAGGCTGCCCCAGCCCCACCGCTGACGGCTCTGGCGCGCCATCTACTGTGCAATCGGTTAAGCCGCCTCGCGGAGGGAGAACTGATATTCGTCTCGGAATTCGGCACCGACCATTTTGGCACTCCCTGCAGCGATCTCCCCGCCGTGACGCTCCATGTCGACAATACGTCCTTCTGGGGTGACGTCGCGTTCGGAGGCTCCGTGGGCGCGGCGGAGAGTTACATCTGCGGCGACTGGCGTACCGAGAACCTGACCGGACTCATCCGGCTGATGACCCGCAATGCAAAGGTCCTGGAGGACCTCGAGGCCGGCCTCGCGCTGGTGACGTCGCCGCTGCGCCGGGTGCTGCACTGGCTGAACCGGAACAGTCTCTCCGGCAGTCGTCGCAACATCGCAGCCCACTATGATCTTGGCAATGCGCTGTTCGAGCGGATGCTGGATCCGACGATGGCCTACTCAAGCGCGATCTATCCTTCGGCAGACGCGTCGCTGCACGATGCCCAACTGCACAAGTTCGATACCATCTGCCGCAAGCTCGACCTCAAGCCAGGCGAGAGCCTTCTGGAGATCGGTACCGGCTGGGGTGGTCTTGCCATCCACGCCGCACGGGAATTCGGTGTGCGTGTCACCACCACCACCATTTCGCGCGAACAACATGACCACGCACGCGATGCGATTGCCCGCGCTGGCCTGGACGGTCGGATCACCCTCCTCTTCGAGGACTACCGGAATCTGACGGGAACGTTCGACAAACTCGTCTCGATCGAGATGATCGAAGCGGTAGGGCACCGCTATCTGGATACCTACCTTGCAACCTGCAGCGGCCGTCTGGCGCCGCACGGACTGATGCTGCTGCAGGCCATCACGCTGCAGGACCAGTACTATGAGGCGGCACGGCGCCAGGTCGATTTCATCCAGCGCTACGTGTTTCCTGGCAGCTTCATCCCCTCGGTGCAGGCCATCAGCGCCGCCCTGACGCGCTCGACGGATCTGAAGATTTTCCACCTCGAGGATATCGGTCCGCACTACGCACGAACGCTGCGCGCGTGGCACGAGCGCTTCGGCGAGGTGACGAAGACCCTGGAGGTGAAGTCGGGGATTCCCGCGCGCGGCGACTTCGAGTTCCCGGCGTCGGGCGCGGAGGGGAAGTCGCTGCTGCCGGTCCCGTGAAGGTCGATTCCCGGTGATTCGAGAACCCGGGAATCGATTTCACGGGATTTCAAGCGTCACTGCCCGAACAGCTCCTCGGGGCTGGTGATGTGGCCCGCGAGCGCGGTGGCCGCCACGGCGAGCACGTTGCTGACGTCGAGCTGCGCGGGCATGAAGAAGTAGTCGCTGCTGGGCGTCTGCTGCTCCAGGTGGCGGCCGCCGTTGCCCGCCGCCGTCACAAACAGGTGGCTCGACCCCGCCGCCTCCAAATACCAGCGGGGCCGGCTGCTGGTGATCGCCGGCAGCACGGCCTACCGGGGCGCCGCCGCCCTGGCCCTGCAGGGGGCCAGCGCCAGCGGCTGCGGCAGCCTGCGGGCGGCCCTGCCGGAGCCGCTGGCCCAGCAGCTGTGGAGCCTGCAACCGCAGGTGGTGCTCAGCGCCTCCCTCCCAGACAACGGCGGCGGCGGCCTCCGCCTGGAGGGCCTGCCCCATGGGGCCCTGGAGCGCCTGGATGCGGTGGTGCTGGGGCCCGGGCTGGGGCCGGAGGCCTCCGGCAATGCCGAATCCGCCATCTGGAGCCAGCTGCAGGCCTTCCCGGGTCTACTGCTGCTCGATGCCGACGGCCCGATGGCCGACGCCGCAGTCCAGCAGGCGCGCGAAGCCGCACGTCGTACTCAATGCCGCAATAATTTGAAACAATTAGGTCTTTGTTATCAAGTTTTTCCTTCAGCTACTCACAGAAGATTTGAACACTGTATAGGAACCTGTCATTTGGCGCGAAAGTAAATGTCTAGGCTTTAAAAAGCGTAACCAGAGCTAAATATCAGTGATAGAGATGTTAGAAACGTGGCTATTGCAGGTCTTTGTCATGATTTAGGTCATGGA
>CAXBRZ010000110.1:0-8101 GCA_963978075.1 uncultured bacterium
ATGCACGGACTCCGGGCGGTAGTGCTCGGCGGCGGACACCGCGCCGTAGAAGAAACTGTTGCCGACAAAAAGCACGCGCAGCGCCGCACTGGCACCGGCAGGAAAGGCCAACGTCAGCACCAGCAGCGGCAAGACCCGTAGCGCGCGCAACATCGATGTTCTCCAGCGGCTGTCCACGGACCGCAGTATCCCAGATCGCTCCACATCGCAGACGGGTGGCGACGGCCCCTGCGCTTGCCGGATAATGCCGTCTGACGGGGGGCGGCGCAGGGGAGCCGGGTGGAGCAGTTCGACATCTGCATCGTGGGCGGAGGCATCGCCGGCGCATCCGTCGCCTACTTTGCGGCGCCGCACGCACGCGTCCTGCTGCTCGAACGCGAACGGGAGGTCGGCTACCACAGCACCGGCCGGTCCGCCGCCGTCTACTCGCCGCAGTACGGCAGTCTCCTGAACCGCCGCCTCACCGCCGTGGCCGGAAATTTCCTGCGCAGCCCACCCGCCGGGTTCGCCGCACAGGCGCTCCTGGCGCCTCGAGGCTTCCTCACCCTCGGTCACGACGCCGATCTCGACGCACGCGACGCGGCGTTGGCCGAGGCTGCGGCCACGGGCGAGACGCTGATGGCGCTCACGCCGGCGGAGATCCGTGCACGCATCCCCTTTCTCAAGCCTGACGCCGTGACCTGGGGGCTGCTCGATGCGAGCGCCGAGGACATGGATGTGGAGGCCATGCTGCAGGGCTACCTGCGTGGCGCACGCAGTGGTGGTGCCGTCGTGCGCACCGGCATCGACATCGCCACCATCGAGCGCGACGGCACGGGCTGGCGGCTGCAAGGCCAGGATCTCGACGTACGCGCCGCATGCGTTGTGAATGCGGCCGGCGCGTGGGCGGACGTCGTGGCGGATCAGGCGCGCGTCGCACCCCTCGGCGTGGTGCCACACCGTCGCACGGCCCTCGTCTGCGACGTGCCGCAGGCGTCGGACCTCAAGCACTGCCCGATGACGGTGTGGGGTCACGAGTCGTTCTATTTCAAGCCCGAGGCCGGGCGCCTGCTCATCTCCCTAGCCGAGGAAACGCCGACCGAGGCGGGCGACGCGCAGCCCGAAGAACTCGACGTGGCGATCGCGGTGGACCGCGTCGAACAGGTGGTGAACTTCGAGATCCGCAAACTGCAGCGCGCCTGGGCAGGCTTGCGCAGTTTTGTGGCCGACCGTGATCCGGTCTCGGGATTCGACAAACAGGCGTCCGGGTTCTACTGGCATGCGGCACTCGGCGGCTACGGCATCCAGACGAGTCCCGCGCTCGGGTTGTATGCCGCCTGCACGCTGCTCGGATGGCCGCTGCCCGAAACGTTCGCGGCGGCGGGCGTCGACCCCACCGCGCTCGCACCTGCCCGTCTTGGAGAGCCCTCTTGATCGACCTGCTGGTGCTCGTCATCGCCGGCGGTCTCGGCTGGAGTCTTGCGAGAGCCGCGCTCTGCGCCGTCGCCGCCACACAGGAAGCGGTGCAGTCGCAGCGGGCCGTGGGTCTTGGCATGCAACTGGTGGCGATGAGCACCACCGCGACCGTGCTGCTCGGCCTGTCCTGGTGGCTGGCCGACATTGGCCGGTTGCCGGCCGACGGTGGCGGGCGGCTCGCGGTAGGCCTCGCGGCGGTCACGATGGCCCTCGGCGCCATGCTGAACGGCGGCTGCTACCTAGGCAGCGTCATGTACCTCGGCCGCGGCAAGGCGAACTTCGTGTTCTCCCTCGTTGGCATCGCGGTGGCGGCCCGCGTGGGACTCGCCGAGCGCTTCGGGTTTGCGGCCACCCCAAGCCTGCGCCCGCAGCCGGGCAATGCGGCGCTTGCGACCGCCGTGCTGTTCGGCTGCGTGGTTCTCCTTCTGACCGTGCGGGCCCTGCGTCGCGCCCACGGCACCACGCTCAACCCACGCCTCGGCCAGACCCTGCTCGCAGGGGTGTGTGCCGGCGCGCTCATGATCCACGCGCCGGGCTGGGGCTACGGCAGCCTCCTGAACGCGGTCGGACATCTCGGTCAGGTTCCGTTTGACCTCGCACAGGTTGCGCCGGCGGCGGCGCTCTTTGCCGGCGCGGTCGCCAGCTGCCTCGCCGCCGGCACGTGGGCCCCGGCATGGCCGACACCGATCGGCGCCCTGCGCTGCCTCAGCGGCGGCTTCGTGATGGAAACAGCGGCGCACTGCATCCCGGGCGGCAACGACGTGCTGCTCTTGTGGGTGATGCCCGGCCTCGGCGGCTATGGCCTGTACGCCTACAGCCTGCTGCTGGCCACAATGCTGCTCGTCTGGCGCTTCGTCGGCGCCCGCGCCTCGAACGTCTGAGCCTCAAGCGAGCGAGGCAAGCGTCTCCAGCAATGCATCGACCTCCGCGGCCGTGTTGTAGTGCGCGAGGCCAAAACGCACGACGCCCGACTCCCACACGCCGAGGCGTTGGGCGATCTCCATCGCATAGAAGGATCCGGCCCAGACGAACTGGTTGCGCGCGGCAAAGCGCTCGGCCACTGTCTCGGCATCCATGCCGCGCACCGTAAAACTGAAGGTCGGCACACGCTCAGAAACGCGCGTCAGGTCCGTGATGCCGTGCACCGTCACATGCGGCAGCGTCGCCACGCCGGTCAGGAACTGCCGGCTCATCTGCGTTTCGTGCCGCGTGGCCGCAGCAAGTCCGGCGGCCATGCGATTGCGCAGGGACGCGTCGTCGGCCGCGCCACCGAACTCGGTGCCGAGCCACGCGAGGTGCTCGAAGGCGCCATAGGTGCCGAGCTGGGCCTCGAAGGACGGTGTCCCCGGCGCATGGCGGTGCGGCATCGTCATCGGTGACGGACGCACCTTGAGCGGCGGCACGAGGGCATCGGCGAAATCACGGCGCACGTACATGAGGCCCGCATGCGGACCGAAGTACTTGTAGGGCGAGGTCGAGAGGATGTCGCAGCCCAGCGCCCGCGCATCGAGCGGCAGATGCGCCGCCGACTGCACGGCATCGACCACCGTCACGGCACCGACCGCACGGCCGGCCGCAACGATGCGCGCCGCGTCATTGATCGTGCCGAGAAAATTCGACGCATGGTTGCAGGCGACGAGCCGGGTGCGCGCGTCGACGAGGGAGTCCAGCAGGTCGTAGCGGTAGCGGAAGGTGTCGGTGTCGAAGTCGAGGAAGCGCACCTCGACGCCGCGCTCCGCGGCCGCCAGCATCCAAGGCCCCACGTTCGAATCGTGGTCCATGCGCGTGAGCAGGATGTTGTCACCGGGCTGCCAATGGCGGCAGATCATCCGCGAGAAATGAAACACCAGCGACGTGGTGTTGAGGCCGTACACCACCTCGTCCGGATCGGCGTTGACGAACTGTGCGGCCGCCTCGTGCGTCCGCCGCATCCATGCGTCGGTCGACCTTGAGGTGCGGAACACCCCGGCCTCGTTGGCGCAGTGCTCGACCATGGCCTCGCGCATGCGCTCAAGGCTGCGTCCGCAGACCTGCGTCCCGCCCGGCGCGTCGGCATACAGGCGGGCGACGCCCCCGTCGGTGAGCGACAGGGCGGGAAACGCCGCACGCACGGCAGCTGGGTTCCAGACGTTCATGCAGGTCTCCCAAGGTGAAGCGCGCATCATACGCGATGCCGATTGCCGTGCCGGGCGGGCGCGCTACACTGTCGCGCCCTGTCCCGGCTCACTTGGAGAGACTCATGGCCCTCAGTCTGTACGATGCGTCCGTCCCCGCACTCAAACTCGCGCTCACCAACCTTGATGCCATCCTCGGCAAGGCCATCGCACATGCCGAAACGCTCAAGGTGGACAGCCAGGTGGTCGCCGGCCAGCGGCTGATCATGGACATGTTCCCGCTGGCCAAGCAGGTGCAGATCGCCTGTGACACGGCCAAGGGTGCCGCGGCACGCCTCGCGGGGATCGAAGCGCCGAAGCACGAAGACAACGAAGCGTCGCTGGAGGACCTGCGGGCGCGCATCGCCAAAACGCTGGCGTTCATCGAGACGGTGCCGGCGGATGCCATCGCGGGCGCTGACGAGCGCGCCATCGAGATCGTCTATCCTTCCATCACGCTGCGTTTCATCGGCCGGGACTATCTGACGAAGTTCGTCCTGCCGAACCTGTACTTCCACGTCACGATGACCTACGCGATCCTGCGCGCCAACGGCGTGGCGGTCGGCAAGGGCGACTACCTTGGCAACATCTTCTGAGGCAGGCGCTGCTGCAGGCGCGGAGCCCACGGCCGGCCAGCCGAGCGTCGTGGGCGAGTACGACGAGCCCATGCTGCTGCTCCTGCAGCTGCTCTGGGGGGACGGCTTCCTGTCCCCCGGAGGGCCGGCCGAAGTCGAGGCGCTGCTCGAGGGCAGCGACCTCCGCGGTTGCCGCGTGCTCGACATCGGCGCGGCACTCGGCGCGGTCGACGAGCTTCTCGTGAGCGTGCACGGGGCCGCGCACGTCACGGGCATCGACCTTGATCCTGCGATGCTCGCGCAGATGGACGCGCGCATCGCCCGCGCAGGCTTGCACGACCGCATCGAGAGCCGGCTGGTGCAGCCCGGACCGCTCCCGTTCCCTGACGCCTCGTTTGACGTCGTCTTCTCCAAGGACTCGATCGTCCAGATTCCGGACAAGCCTTCGTTCTTCGCCGAAGTCCACCGGGTGCTCAGGCCCGGCGGACGCTTCCTCGCCAGCGACTGGCTGCGCGGCGGCGAGGGACCCTACTCGGCGGAAATGCTGGAGTACTTCCGCCTCGAGGGGATCACCTACAACATGGCCACGCTGGACGAGACGGCCGGCGTGCTCGAGCGCTGCGGCTTTGCCGACGTCGAGGTGCGGGACCGCAACGCCTGGTACCTGCCGATTGCCGAAGCGGAGGCGGAGGCCTTGGCCGGTCCCCTGCGCGAGAGCCTCATCGAGCGCATCGGACTTGAGCGCACCGAACATTTCATCGTCAACTGGCAGCAGCTGGCTCTCGTCGTGCGACGCGGCGAGCTGCGCCCCGGACACATCAAGGCCACCAAGGCACACTGAGGGAACCATGACCGCACCGAACTCGCTCATTGATCGTGACGACTCCCTCCTCATCGTCGTCGACTGCCAGGAAAGCTTCCTCAAGAAGCTGGAGCCGCAGCGCCGCGACATGGTGCTCTCGACCATGGATTTCCTCGTCAACATCGCCACACGCCTTGGCATCCCGAGTCTCGTGACCGTCGAGCAGCCGGAGCGCCATGGCGCGACCGCGACCTCCCTGATGGCCTCGCTGCCGCCGGGCACCGTCGAGCACGCCAAGAACACCTTCGACCTCACCGGCGAACCGGCCATTGTCGAGGCCCTGCTCGCGCAGCCACGGCGCACCGCGATCCTCATCGGCCTTGAGACGGATGTGTGCGTGGTGCAGTCGGCCCTGGGGCTTGCGCGCATGGGCTTTCGCGCCGTGATCGTGGCCGATGCCACGGCCTCGCCCTCGCCCGAGCATGCCTTTGGTCTTGACCGCGCTCGCGCCTTCGAGATCGAGGTCGTGCGCGTCAAGGGCCTTGCGTACGAGTGGGCGCGCAACGTCGCCACCGCCGATGCCCTGTTCGGCCCGGGTGGCCTACGCCCGCCCGCCAGCGTCACGCTCTGAGAGAGCGATGAAGCTGCTGCGTTACGGCCCCGCAGGCGCCGAAAAGCCCGGACTCCTCGATGCCGACGGCGCCATCCGCGACCTGTCGCTCGAGCTGCACGACCTCGATGCTGCGGCGCTTGCGCCCGATGCACTCGCGCGGTTGCGCTCGCTGGATCCCACGTCACTGCCGCGCGTGCCGGGCACGCCACGCCTCGGGATCCCGTTCACCGGCACACGCCAGTTCATCGCCGTCGGCCTCAACTACGTCGACCACGCGGCCGAGGCCGGCATGCGCGTGCCGAAGGAACCGATCCTCTTCACCAAGGCGGTGTCCTGCCTGCAGGGGCCCGACGACGACGTACGCCGGCCGCGCCACTCGCAGAAGATGGACTGGGAAGTCGAGCTCGGCATCGTGATCGGCGCCGTCGCGCAGTACGTCGGGCCCGCCGAGGCCCTGTCGCACGTCGCCGGCTATGTCATCGTCGATGACCTGTCCGAGCGTGAGTTCCAGACCGAGCGTGGCGGCACCTGGGACAAGGGCAAGGGCTGCGAGACCTTCGGTCCGGTGGGACCGTGGCTGGTCACGCCGGAGGAGATCGGTGACGTGCAGTCGCTTGGGCTGTGGCTCGACGTCAACGGCGAGCCGATGCAGCGTGGCAACACCTCGAACATGATCTTCGACTGCGCCACGCTGGTCAGTTACATCAGCCAGTTCATGCGCCTGCTGCCGGGCGACATCATCACCACCGGCACGCCGCCGGGCGTGGGCATGGCCAAGACGCCGCCGCGCTTCCTGCGCGAGGACGACGTCGTGACACTCGGAATCGACGGACTCGGTCAGCAGCGGCACCGTGTGATCGCATGGGATCACGGCCGCGCACGCCCGACACCGCAGGAGAGCGCATGAAATTTTCGCAATTCTCGCCCGGTCAGGTCATCGACGCGGGCTCGGCCTGCATGACCGAAGAGGCGCTGCTGGATTTCGCACGGCAGTGGGACCCTCAGCCCTTTCACATCAACAAGGCGGCCGCGGAGGCCTCGCGCTGGCAGGGGCTGATCGCCTCCGGCTGGCACACCTGCGCGATCGCGATGCGCCTCGCCGTCGACAACGTCCTCACGGACTCCGACTCGGTCGGTTCGCCGGGCATCGACGAGTTGCGCTGGCTCGCCCCCGTGCGCGCCGGCGATGTGCTTAACCTGACGCTGCATGTGCTGGAGACGCGAGTGTCCTCCTCGGGCGAACTCGGGATCGTGCGCTGGCGCTGGGAAGTCGCGACCGAGGCCGGCGTCAAGGTGCTGACCCTGCTCGCCTCCAGCCTCTTTGCCCTGAAGACATCCGCGCCCTAGGACGCCTTGTCTAGCGGCGTGGCCACGAGCCACGCCTCCGGCGGCGGATAGACCAGCGCACGCGCGTCCTCCGGCGTCGTCCTGAGCCAGCGCTCCCGCTCCTGCGGGCTGATCACCACCACCGAGCGCTTGTCCTGCTCGTCCGGACCGTACGCCGGATCCGGCTTGTGCATGCGGCGCATCAGCGGGTGGTCGTCCGCATTCACGGTGAGCATCGTATAACTCTCCACGACCTCGCCCGTGGCGCGGTCGAACCACGCGTTGTAGAGGCCGGCCAACGCCAGCGGCAGACCATCGGCACCGGCAAAGCGCCACCACACGTTGCGGCCGGTCTCCCAGCACGGTTCGTCGAAGGACAGCGCCGGAATGAGGCAGCGCTGGCCGCGCAGCCACGGCTGACGGTAGGACGGCTTGTCGAGCAGTTCCTCGAAGCGCGCGTTGTAGGTGGCGAAGCGGATGTCCGGCGTGCGGGCAAAGGACGGGATCAGGCCCCAGCGACCGACGAGGCACTCAAGGCCGGCCGCAATGCGGTGCGGACGCAGGAACACCCCCGGCGCGCGCGGGTGCATCGCCGCACCCGGCCAGACCCCGGCCGGCCGGACGCCAAACTGGCGTTCGAGCGCGCGCTCCTCGGGACTGAGATATCGGGTACACATACCGCCTCGCTTGACCTTGCGGCACTCTACCCTGCATCCCGTGCACCCGCGCGTCGGCGCGGCTCCGTATAGAAGATCAGGACACCCACGGAGACCCCGCATGAAACGCCCCTTCCTCGGCCTTGCCCTGACCTTGCTTGCCGCCCCGGTCCTCGCCGACAGCGGCCGTCTGGACGTGCCTTCCTCGCCAGAACTCGCCGCGCGCGCCAGCGACGTGACGGAGGTGACCCTGCCCGGATCGCTGTTCGGCTTTATCGGCGCCGGCGAGTCCGGCGATGCCGAGGCACGCAGGATTCTCTCCCGCCTGCAGGCAATCCACGTCCGCTCCTACACCTTCGAGCACGACCATGCCTATGGCGACGAGGACGTCGCCGCGGTGCGCCGCCAGCTCGGCGCGCCGCAGTGGTCCGCCATCGTGAACGCGCACGACCGCAAGGAAGACGAACACTCCGAGGTGTACATTTGCCTGGAGCACGAGACCGCCTGCGGTCTCGCCGTAC
>CAXBRZ010000111.1:0-8047 GCA_963978075.1 uncultured bacterium
CTATCGAATGGGGGGCGCCTGCCTCGGCCGGTGGCGGACTGCTCCACGCGTGGTTGCCAAGCTTGAAGTACAGGGCAGCACTGCCCAGCGTGAGAAACACAACGCTTGAGCCAATGACGATCAGGCCTTGCCGGCTGGTGTCCTTGAAAAGAGGTATCGCGACAAGCCCCACGGCCACCGATACCAGAACTGCTGCAATGAGTATGAACGTAGTCACGCCTTATCCTCCGGCTCCTCATCCTCTATCGGCTCTCGTGAACGACGCAGGACGGTGCGCGCCACGATACCGACCGTCAACAGCACCAACAGCACAGGGGCCGCCCACAGCAGAAAAGTCCTTGCGGTCAGAGGCGGATCGTAAAGAACGAAATCGCCGTATCGAGCCGTCAGGAAGGTCTTGATCTGCTCGTCGCTGTCGCCGCGCGCGATCATTTCGCGAACCTCGCGACGCAAGTCGCCGGCGAGCGACGCATTGGAATCGGCGATCGTCTGGTTCTGGCAGACGAGGCAGCGCAATTCGTTGGTCAGGTGTTCGTAGCGGGTCTGCAGGGTGAGGTCTGTGAAGGCCGCCTGCGTGTCGATGGCGGGGGCCTGCAGGGTCACGCACAGGAGTGCAAGCGCGAGCGCACGCGCGATGGTACGCGGTGTCATCAGCCACCTCCCTTGATCAGTGGCGCAAACTTCTCCGCCCAGACCGCTTCGGTCATGGCACCGGCATGCTTGACGAGTACCCGTCCATCAGCGCCGATCAGGAATGTTTCGGGGGCGCCATATACGCCGAAATCGATCGCCACACGACCGTCATCGTCTGCAACGGTTTCCGTGTAAGGGTTGCCGAGCTGGCCGAGGTATTGCTGGGCGAGCGCCGAGTCGTCCTTCCAGTCGATGCCGATGAACGGCACGCCCGCCCGGCGCGACAACGCGAGCAGCGCCGGGTGCTCTTCCCGGCAGGACGGGCACCACGTGCCCCAGACGTTGATGATGTAGGGCTTGCCCCGGAGCGAGGTCGAATCGAACGCGACCTGCTTGTCCGTGACCGTCGGCAGCACGAAGGTCGGCGCTGGCTTGCCGATCAGTGGCGACTTGATTTCGCGCGGGTCCATCGTCCCGTTCTGGATGCGTACCAGCGCGTAGGCGAAAAGACCGCCCAACACCAGAAAGGCTGCCGCAGGCGTGAAATAGCGCCACATCTCTCAGCCCTCCTCGCCCGTTGCGGAGACGGGCACTGCCGAGCGCCGGTACCGTCTGTCGAGGATGGCGATCAGTCCGCCCAGCGCCATGAACACCCCGCCCAGCCAGATGTAGCGGACAAGCGGCTTGTACTGCAGCCTGAGGCTCCACTTGCCGGCGCCAAGCTCGTCGCCCAAGGCAACGAAAAGATCACGGTTCCATGCCACCGTGATGCCAGCGTGTGTCATCGGCATGCTCTGCACCTTGAACTGTCGCTTCTGGGTGGTCAGGTCCGCGACCGGCTTGCCGTCCGAGGTGATCGATACGTGCGCCTCGCGCGCCTGGTAATTGGGACCGCGCGCATCATTGGTCGAGTCGAAGCGGAAGGTATAGCCGGCAATGGTGGCCGTGTCGCCGGGACCCATGCTGACGTCCTTTTCGATCTTGTACGACGCGACACCGGAGACTCCGATGACAAACATGCCGATCCCGAAGTGGGCGACCGCCATACCCACCGCGGCCCGGGTCTGCGCCTGACGGCGGATGAGCCGGAGCACGGGTTCCCAGGCCGCCGAGGCCATCAGGAAAAATCCACCGCCAAATCCTATGATCGTCAGCGGCACTCCGTAACTGCCGTAGCAGACGAAGGCGATCAAGGCGCCTAGAGCCAGACCACCCAAGGCCATATAGGTGAGAACCCGGCCCTTGGACGCATACGACGCGCGCTTCCATGTCGCATGCATGCCTACCGCCACGAGAGCCACGAGTGGCAGCGTCGGCACGAGGAACACCGTGTTGAAATACGGCGGGCCGACGGAGATTTTCCCGAGGTTGAACGAGTCCATGATGAGCGGCCAGAGCGTGCCGAGCAGGATCAGGCCTGCCGCGGCCACCAGCAGGGCGTTGTTCAACAACAGGAAGGATTCCCTCGACACCGGTGCGAAGCCTCCGTCGGCCTGCAGGCTCGGCGCCCGGATGGCATACAAGGAAAGCGAACCGACGATGAAGAACAGCAAGAGGGCGAGCACAAACAGGCCGCGCGACGGGTCTGCCGCGAAGGAGTGCACCGAGACCAGCACGCCGGAGCGGACAAGGAAGGTACCCAGCAGGCTCAGCGAGAACGCGAATATTGCAAGAAGCAGCGTCCAGTTGCGGAACAGGCCACGCTTTTCGGTCACCGCCAGCGAATGGATGAGCGCGGTGGAGGCAAGCCACGGCATGAACGAGGCGTTTTCAACCGGATCCCAGAACCACCAGCCGCCCCAGCCCAGTTCGTAGTACGCCCACCAGCTTCCAAGGGTGATCCCCAAGGTGAGGCGCATCCAGGCCGCCACCGTCCACGGACGCGTCCAACGCGACCATGAGGCGTCCATCCTTCCCGAGAGCATGGCGGCCACGGCGAAGGCGAAGGCCACCGATGTGCCGACATAGCCCATGTAGAGCATCGGCGGATGCGCTGCGAGCGCCGGATCCTGCAGGATCGGGTTGAGATCCGCCCCGTCCGACGGCGAGGGCAGCAGGCGCGTGAAGGGGCTTGAGGTGAACATCGTGAAGGCCAGAAACCCAAGGCCCACGAGTCCGAGGGTACCGAGTACCCGCGCGCGGAATGCGTCCGGCAATCCGCCGGACAGGCGCGCGACCAGCAGCGACCAGGTGGCCAATATGAGCACCCACAGCAGCAGCGACCCCTCGTGTGCGCCCCAAACGGCGGCGATTCGGTACATCAGGGGCAATTCGTTGTTCGAATTGTGCGCCACGTATTCAACCGAGTAGTCGTGCTCGATGAACGCCCGGACGAGGATCAGAAAGGCGAGCAGCACAAAGGCAAAGACCCCTGTGGTCGCAATCGAGGACGTGCGCATCCACACCGCGTCGTTGCGGTAAGCACCGGCCAGACCGAAAAAAGCCTGCAGCGCGGTCAGCAGCAGCGCAATCAGAAGAGCAAGGGTCCCGATCTCTGGAATCATCGCGATGTTGCCTCATTGCCGTTGGCGTCCGGTGCGGCTGCACCGACGCCTTCATGCCGCTTCTTCAGCGATTTCGCCACCTCTGGCGGGGTGTACTTCTCATCGTGCTTGGCCAGCACCTCGTCGGCCATGAAAACCCCGTTCCTGAGGGAGCCGTGCGCGATGATGCCCTGGCCCTCGCGGAACAGGTCCGGCAGCAACCCGGTGTACTTGACCGTCACATCCTTAGCGAAGTCGGTGATCACGAATTGCACCTCGAGGCTGCCGGGGGCACGCACCACACTGCCTTTGGCGACCATGCCGCCGACGCGGATGGTGCGTCCGGTGGGCGCCTTTCCGGAGGACACCTCGCTCGGGTCGTAGAAGTATTGCAGGTTGCTGTCGAAGGCCTTGAGCGCCACGACGGTGGCGAGTCCGAGGCCTGCCAGCACCGCGAGGAGCGTGATCAGGCGTTTGCGACGGGGTGTCATGCGACCCTCCCTTGGTCAGAGGATTCCATCTGCAGCGCGCGCTCGGCGCGCTGCCTTGCCTCGGCGTGCGAGGCGCGCGCGGAGATGACATTCCAAACAAGGACAATGGCTGCCAGTGCGTAAGCCGACCAGACGTACGCTGCATACCCCCCCATCTGCCAAAATTCACTCATGCTTTACTCCGAGGCGACCGAACGGGTCGAGAGGTCCTTCAGCCAGTGGGCGTTGCGTTCCCGCCTGAGCACCTCGGCACGAACCCGGATGCAGGCGAGCGCCGCATACAAAAATGTAAAACCGAAAAACGCTGCAATCAGCGGCACCAGCATGGAGGGCGGCATGGCGGGCCCACCCTTGCGGATCACCGTCGAGCCCTGATGGAGGGAATTCCACCAGGTCACCGAGAAGTGGATGATGGGCACATTGACGATACCGACGATCGCAAGGACTGCGCTCGAGCGGTCAGCCTTGGAAAGGTCGTCGTAGGCAGAGCGCAGCGCCATGTAGCCGAGGTACAGGAACAAAAGGATCAGTTGCGAGGTGAGTCGCGCGTCCCAGGTCCACCAGGTACCCCACATCGGTCTGCCCCAGATGGAGCCGGTGGCGAGGCACAGGAAGGCGAAGGAGGCGCCGATCGGTGCGGTCGCGGCGGCAAGCGCGTGGGCGAGTTTGATGCGCCAGACGAGTCCCACGGCAGCGGCCACCGCCATCACCGTGTAACACATCAGAGAGAGCCAGGCGGCAGGGGCATGCACGTAAATGATGCGAAACGCATCGCCCTGCTGGTAGTCGGCCGGTGCCAGCACAAGGCCGCCATAGATCGCATAGGCGATCAGCAGCACTGCCGGAACCGCGTACCAAGGCAACATCTTGCCGGCGATGCGGTAGAAGTGCGGTGGCGATGAAAGCTTGTGAAACCAGGTCCAAGTACCCACGGAGGTCATCCTATTCAAGGCTGATCCGAAGTGCCGCCGCCGCCGCGAAGGGCGTCAGCGTCAGCGCCAGGATCAGCATGGCCCCGAGCAACCAAAGCGGCCCGCCCGCCGCCTCGCCGTGCATGGCGAGATCGGTCGCGCGGGCACCAAAAATCAGCACCGGCATCACCAGCGGCAGGACCAGCAACGACAGCAGCACGCTACCCCGCCGCGAACCGAGTGTCAGCGCCGCGCCGACGGACCCGATGAGGCTGAGCACGCCGGTGCCCAGCGCGATCGAAGTCATCAGCACCCCGTACGAGGCGTCACCGGCACCAAACGCAAGCCCGACCACCGGCGCTGCCAGCACAAGCGGCACGCCGGACACCAGCCAGTGGGTAACCGTCTTGGCCAAGAGCAGCGGCGCCAAGGGCTGACCGCTCAGCGTCAGCTGCTCCAGCGTCCCGTCATCGACATCCGACCGGTACAAGGTCTCCAGTGCCAGCATCGAGGATAGCAATGCCGATACCCACACGACACCGGCTGCGATGTCCGCAAGCAGCGACGGTTTGGGATCGAGCGCCAGCGGGAACAGGGTCGCCACCATCAGAAAGAAGACCACCGGGTGCGTCACTTGTTCCCAGCGTCGGAACGCGAGCGCCAGATCGCGCCGCAGCACCAGCACGCTCGCGCGCAGGATCGAGGTGGGTCGGGTCCTCATGCGACCACGAGTTCGCGCACCCGACCTGCGTCGAGTTCGATATCGGCATGACTGGTCACGAGCGCTATGCCACCGCGGGCAGCATGGGCGGCAATGAGTCTGGCGAAATCGGCCACTCCGGCGACGTCCAGGTTGGTGAAGGGTTCATCCAGCAGCCAGAGGGTCGCGCCGGAGAGCAGCACCCGGGCCATGGCGACGCGTCGCTTCTGGCCGGCAGAAAGCACCCGTACCGGCAGGTCCGCCTGCCGCCCGACGCCGAGTTCCTCCAGCGTCCGGTGAAGGGTGGCATCGTCGGTACGGGTACGAAGATTGGTGGAGAAACGCAGGTTTTCCAGCGCCGTCAGGTCACCCTTGAGCGCGTTCTCGTGCCCGAGGTAAGCAAGGTCGGCCGCATAACCGTCACGGTCCTCCGAGACTGGCACCCCGCGCCAGCGGATGACGCCCTCCTCCGGCCAAAGGAACCCCGCCAGCGCGCGCAGGAGCGAGGTCTTGCCGCAGCCGTTCGGTCCCTTCAGATGGACAAATTCCCCGCCGTGGACCGCAAAGCCAAGGCCGCGCAGTACGTGCCTTTGGCCACGCCACAGATGCAGTCGCTCTACCGCGAGGGTCGCGCCGGCAGACTCAACCTCAGGGGCGCATTCCGAGAGGGGGGGACGATGGAGGTTCACCCCCTCATCATACCGCAGCCGTACCCTGACTCCGGGTTCGGTTTCACACAACGGACGGAGGATTATGCGGACGGAGACGACCGGTAGCGCTTCAGTTCCAAGCGGGCGATCGTGCGGTTGTGCACCTCGTCCGGCCCGTCCACAAGGCGCATCGTGCGGGCCCTGGCGTACAGGGATGCAAGGCCGAAATCATCGGTGACGCCCGCGCCGCCAAAGGCCTGAATGGCCGTGTCCACGACGTGCTGGAACATGTTCGGAACGGCCACCTTGATGGCGGCGATCTCCGTGCGGGCATTGCGGTTGCCGCCCTCGTCCATCAGCCAGGCTGTCCTGTACACGAGCAACCGGGCCGACTCGATCATCGTGCGGCACTCGCCGATGCGCTGCTCCCAGACCGACTGTCGCGCGATCGGACCTCCAAAGGCCTCGCGGTCCAGCAATCGCCGACACATGAGCTCAAGCGCCCGCTCCGCCGCACCAATCGAACGCATGCAGTGGTGCACACGCCCGGGGCCGAGGCGCCCTTGCGCAATTTCAAAGCCCCGTCCTTCACCCAGGATCAGGTGGTCCGCGGGGACCCGTACGTCTTCGAACAGTACCTCGACATGTCCTGCAGGTGCCTCGTGGAACCCAAAGACGGGGAGGTGCCGCACGATCCGTACTCCCGGCGTACCGACGGGCACCAGAATCTGCGAATGCCGTGCGTGGGGTGGCGCATCGGGGTCCGAGAGTCCCATCACGATGAGGATCTTGAGGTGGGGATGCATGCCGTTGGTTGTCCACCACTTGCGGCCGTCAATGACGTAATGGTCGCCGTCGCGGCGGATGCGCGTGGCAATGTTGGTGGCGTCCGACGAGGCTACGGCCGGTTCCGTCATGCAATAGGCGGAACGGATTTCCGCCGTGAGAAGGGGCGCAAGCCAGCGCGCCTTCTGGGCGTCAGACCCGTAATCGTGCAGCAGTTCCATGTTGCCGGTATCCGGCGCATTGCAGTTGAAGATCTCCGGTGCCCAATAGACGCGACCCATGATCTCGGCGAGTGGCGCGTATTCGACGTTGCGCAATCCGGCCCCGTGGTGCGGATCCGGCAGGAACAGGTTCCAAAGACCGGCATCTCGCGCCTTCCCCTGCAGTTCACGGAAGAAGCCCGGATAGCGGAAGTCGCCCGTGGCGGCCGGCGCCATCTCAGCCTCAAACCGTGCCTCATGCGGATACACATGCTCCTGCATGAAAGTCTCAAGGCGGCCAATCAGGTCCAGGGTTCGAGCGTTATGCCGAAAATCCATCACAGCCTCCTCAGGCAAGCATGCCGCCGTCGATCCTCAGGCTGGCGCCGGTCATGTAGGAAGACGCATCGGAGGCGAGAAACAGGGCCGCACCCGCCATGTCCATGGGTTCGCCGATACGCCGCAGCGGGATCTGCGCCAGCGCCGCCTCGCGCACGGGGCCTTCGGTCTGCAGGACTGCCGCGAACCGGGTGTTCACAAGACCGCGAAGAATGACGTTCACGCGGATGTTCAGGTCGGCGCATTCGCGTGCGAATGCCTGCGTCAGGTTGACCACTGCGGCCTTGGTGGCGCCGTACACGCCGATCTTGTCCATGGGACGCTCGGCCGTCACCGAGGCTATGTTGACGATGGCGCCGCCGCCACGGGATCGCATGGCGGCGACACCGGCCTGACACATGAACCAGTAGCCGCGGAAATTGACGTCGACGACCTTCTGGAAGGCAGCCGGATCGGTGTCGGTCACATGGCCAAAGAGCGTGTTGGTACCGGCATTGTTGATGAGGATGTCGAGCCCGCCGAAACGCTCGTCGACCGTTTGGAAAAGCGCGTCGATGGCTGCCAGGTCGCTGATGTTGCAGGCCAGGGCGGTGGCAAGGCCGCCTTGTTCACGGATCGAAGCGGCGACCGTCTCGCAGCCTTCCAGACGCCTGCTGCTGACGACGACGTGCGCGCCATTGGCCGCGAGGGTGCGCGCGATGGCCTCGCCGATACCGCGGCTGGCGCCGGTGACGATCGCGATCCGGCCGGTCAGGTCAAACAGTTGGGAGGCCTGCATGCGGTCCTTCTCGCCGCACCCGGCGGCTCACGCCTGCAGTATAGCGCCCCTCCGGCGGTCGGCCGGAGGGGCTGTC
>CAXBRZ010000112.1:0-8046 GCA_963978075.1 uncultured bacterium
GTGGAAGCAAAGGAGGAACAAGCCCGCGGCTGCCGCAAAAGCCACAGCCCAGCGGGGCCTCGGGACGATCCATCGCCTGACCCTCGCAAGTCGGCCGGCGACAGCATGTTGGGAGGCAATCGCCGCCCGCAGCCGCCCCACCTCCGCCGCCCGCTCCTCCACCTCCACCCCAAGTCCCTCTGCCTCCGCCGATCCATCCTTCGCAGTCAGGCGGTATTTCTTGTCCCAGATATCAAGCGATGCTTCTTGAAAGGGAACAAACGCCTCTTCTTCGTGCTCTTCCACCTTGTGGGCCTTATTCATCTGAATTCTGTGCTCCGTTGAGCGAGTTATCGTTTTAATGCTGCCCTTCAGCGACCGCGAAATAGGACCCCAGGGCGCGTAGCAGCGCCAGCTCCCGGTCTACCCCCACTCCCGCAATCGATCGAGTTCCGCCCGACCACAACATCTTGTGGCCATGGGGCTACGTTATTTTCGTCCACCCTCTGAGTCAAGCCGGGATAGCACTTATTAGAGGCCCGGAAATAGTCAATTAAAACAGTGGTTAACAGGATTTCAGGCTGAAATATCCATGCCACTTCCGGAGTATTTTTCGTCCCCGTTCATCTCCCAGAGACACTACATCTTGTGTTTCGGAGGAATTGGGGCTAGGGCGACTCCGCCTCCTGAGAAACCTAGGTACGAGGCGACCTTGAAATCTCCTCGCCCTGCCTTATCTCGGTTCCTGAAGTCGTCATTTTTCTGGAGTGATGATCCATGAACATTCAGCGCTATGAACCTTGGTCTCTCATGAACCGCCTGCACCGCGACCTCGACCGGTTGTTTGAACCCGCCCTCGGGGAGGACAACTCGCAAAACGTGATCGACTGGGCGCCACACGTCGACATTCAGGAGGAAAAGGACCGGTTTGTGCTCCATGCCGATCTCCCCGGGGTTGACCCCAAAGACATTGAGGTCTCCCTCGAAAAAGGCGTTTTGACGCTTCGTGGACACCGGGAACTGGCGATCCGGGACGAAAAGGCTGGATTTCGCAGGGTCGAGCGAGTCAGCGGGGATTTCTATCGTCGTTTCTCGCTGCCCGACACCGCGGATTCCCAGTCTGTACGCGCCAAACACGCCAACGGCGTGCTTGAGGTGGTGATTCCCAAGCAAGCACGGGCGATGCCACGTCGGGTGCAGGTCGAAGCGGCATAATCCGCCCCGGAGCTCCCGCTCCGGAACTTTTGCCGGCCGCCCCGGTCTTCTTGGTCCGGGGCCGGTCTTACCGCCCGATAGAAATACGAACCAAGCTTCAAGGGACTTGCATGTCGACCTTCAGAACTGCGACTCGATCTGCCGCATATGCCGTGACTGCCCTTCTGGCCGTCGGCGCTTTAGTCACACCACCGGCGCTTGCAGACAAGTATCTGCCCACCGACGTCCTCGGTGCGCCGATGCCCTCCCTGGCGCCCATCGTCAAGAAAGCGTCACCTGCGGTGGTCAACATTTCGACGCGCGGAACCGTTGCCGAGAAGTCGGCGCGCAATCCGCTGTTTGACGACCCGTTCTTCAAGCGATTCTTCGACACTCCGGAAATGGCGCCTCGGCAGCGGCAGTTCCAAAGCGCCGGATCCGGTGTTGTGGTGGACTCCAAACAGGGATTCATCATCACGAACGCGCACGTGATCGAGAACGCCAATGAAATTACCGTGACGACCAACGACGGCCATGACTACAAGGCCACGGTGGTTGGTTCTGACGTCGGCGCGGACGTCGCGTTGATCAAGGTGAAGGACGCGAAACTGAGTGAATTGACCATTGGCGATTCCTCGAAGGCCGAAGTCGGCGATTTCGTCCTTGCCATCGGCAATCCCTTCGGCCTTCAGCACACGGTGACGTACGGCATCATCAGCGCCGTTGGCCGTTCCGGCATCAACCCGGACGGTTATGAGGATTTCATCCAGACCGATGCCTCCATCAATCCGGGCAATTCCGGCGGCGCTCTGATCAACCTGCGCGGCGAACTGGTCGGCATCAATTCAGCGATCCTGTCGCGTTCGGGCGGCAATATCGGCATCGGATTCGCCATTCCCTCGAACATGGTCCGCTCGATCATGGACCAACTGGTGAAATACGGCGAAGTCAAACGCGGCCTGCTCGGAGTCAGCATTCTCACGCTCACGCCGGATCTCGCTGAAAATCTTGGCTCCAAAGACCTTCAGGGCGCTCTCGTGCAACAGGTTGTCGAGGGCTCTGCCGCTGAAAAGGCCGGGCTCAAGGCCGGCGACGTGATCACCGCCGTGGCCGGACAGCCGGTCAAGAGCGGTCCGGAATTGCGCAACCGTATCGGCCTCATGCGGGTCGGCGAAACCGTCGAGATCACCTATTTCCGCGACGGCAAGCTGCACCATGCGAGCGCCATCGTCTCAGCCAAGGGCGCAGCACCCGGCGAGGATTCACCTGCCGCTGACCTGCACCGCGCGTTTGAAGGAGCAGACCTCGGCGACGCTGCCAATGGTGGCGGTGTACTCGTACGCAGCGTCGAGGCGGAGAGCCCCGCTGCCCAGGCGGGCCTGCGCCAGAATGACGTCATCACCGGCGTCAACCGACAGAAAGTCGGCTCCCTGAAGGACCTTCGCAACATTGTGAAGGGCCAACAGACCCTTCTGCTCACCGTGCGCCGCGGCGAGGCCATCCTCGTCATTCCGGTGCGGTGACATCCGACTACCGGAAGACGGTAGGATCCCGGTCATGCTCGACATGACCGGGGTCAACCGATGAAGCCGTCCAAAATCCTGATTCTGGGTGGCACCGGGTTTGTCGGCAGTGCCCTGACCCACCGGCTGGCGCGGGCCGGACACTCGGTCCTGCTTCCCAGTCGCCGACCGACACGAGTCCCACATCTGGCCGTCCTGCCGTCGGTCAGGCTCCTCCAGGCTGACATCCATGACGGGGCCGTCCTGCATCGCCTGGTCAGTGGGGTTGACGTCGTGATCAACCTCGTCGGCATCCTGAATGAACCGGGCCACGCGGGCACCGGCTTTCGGCATGCCCACACCGATCTCACCGCAAAGCTCCTTGCTGCGTGCACAGCGCGCGGTGTTCGTCGGTTTTTGCAGGTCAGTTCGTTGCGCGCTGCAGAGGACGCGCCGAGCCATTACTTGCGCAGCAAGGGAGCAGCCGAACGCCTCATCAAGGAGCACTCCGGTCGCATCGATTGGACCATTTTCCAGCCGTCCGTCATTTTTGGCCGCCGGGATTCGCTGACCAACCGCTTTGCCGCACTGCTGCGCGTGTTGCCCATGTTGCCGCTGGCGCGGGCGGGTGCCCGATTTGCCCCGGTACACGTCGAGGATGTGGTGAGCGCCATCGTCGACAGCATGGGCCGGCCAGACACTTTTGGAATGACTTACGAACTCGGCGGTCCGCAAGTCATGACGCTGCAGGAACTGGTGCTTTTTGTCGCCCGGGTCACCGGTCGGCGGCGACTCGTGTTCGGCATACCGGATTGGGCCGGATTCCTTCAGGCGCTGGTGTTCGAATACCTGCCCGGAAAACTGCTCTCCCTCGACAACTTTAGATCCCTGCAATGCGACAGCGTCCCGGCCACAGACGGATTCGCCCGCCTCGGCCTTACGCCAGCCAGTCTCCGGACCGTCGTACCGGGATATCTGGGATGACCAGATCAGCATAGAATCCGGTGCATGGAAACGTTTCTGGTCGGCGGTGCAGTCCGCGATGAATTGCTTGGACTGCCTGTCCGGGAAAGGGACTGGGTCGTTGTCGGGGCCACTCCCGCTCAAATGGAGCAATTGGGTTATCGGCAGGTCGGAAAGGACTTCCCGGTCTTTCTGCACCCGGAAACCCGCGACGAGCACGCCCTCGCGCGCACGGAAAGAAAGACCGCGCCGGGATATCACGGCTTTGAAACACGATTTTCGCCGGACGTCACGTTAGAAGAAGACCTGTTGCGCCGTGACCTGACGATCAACGCGATGGCCCGGTCGGTCACAGGTGAGTTGGTCGATCCTTACGGCGGACTGCAGGATCTCGAGCAGCGTCGTCTTCGTCACGTGTCGCCCGCCTTTTGCGAAGACCCTGTCCGGATACTGCGACTGGCGCGGTTCGCCGCCCGCTATGCGCACCTCGGTTTTACCGTGGCAGCGCAAACCATGGAATTGATGCGTGAAATGACGGTTGCGGGAGAAGTGGACGCCCTCGTTGCCGAACGTGTTTGGGCGGAAACTCTCAAGGCGCTGACCGAACCGAGACCGTCGGAATACTTTCGCATCCTGCGGGCCTGCGGCGCACTTGCGGTCATATTCCCGGAAATTGACCGGCTTTACGGGGTGCCACAGCCGGAGCGCTGGCACCCGGAAATCGATACCGGCGTACACACAGGTCTTGTGCTCGATGCGGCAGCCGCCATTTCGGCAGAGCCGCGCGTGCGTTTCGCCGCACTGGTGCACGACCTGGGCAAAGGCACCACACCCGCCAGCGAATGGCCCAAACACCACGGTCACGAAGCACGCGGGGTCAAAATCATCGAGAACCTTTGCGCCCGGCTGCGCATCCCCAATGACTTTCGCGACCTTGGCGTGATGGTGGCCCGGGAACACGGCATCATCCATCGCGCAAAAGAATTGCGCCCGGAGACGATCTACGCACTGCTGGAGCGCTGCGATGCCATCCGCCGGCCTGCCCGGTTCGAGGAAGGCCTGCTCGCCTGTTTCGCTGACGCCAGAGGCAGAACGGGATTCGAGAACTGCGACTATCCACAGGCCCGTTTTTTCTCGCGCGCGCTGGACACAGTCCGCGGCGTGACCCTGACGCCTCAAGAGCGTGAGGAACTCGACGGGGCCGGCATTGGCCATCTTTTGGCGACTCGTCGCCTCGACGCACTGAAATTGCTCTGCGCGGAAAGAGCCTAGAGCGTTGCCGTAAAGTCCCTGAGCGAAAACCCGCGGAGCGCGCCTTCAAAATTGCGCGCCAGTGCCATGCACTTGAATCTGGCTCCCATGTCATCGGGCAACACCAGTTTGAGCGCCTTTCGCGGAGCAAGCGCCGCCTCATCCGGCGATAACGACTCACGCCATTCCTGCAGGTGCGCTTCAAAACCGCACGCCAACAGGAAGCATGATTGGGTCGTGTAACCGGCGACACCGAATGCCGCCGCGACAGCCGCCTCGGCGACGGCCGTAAAATCCACCCACGCCGTGAGGTCCTGCAGACCGAGGTGACGGTACGGATCATTGTGGATGCGGTGGCGATGAAAGGCGACGAGGGTGCCGCGTGGTCTGTCCGGGGTGTAGAGATGCCGGCGCGACTCCCCGTAGTCGAAGAACAGCACAACGCCGCGGGAAAGAAACGAGGTGATGCTTTCAAGCCATTGCGGCAGATAGGGACACCACTCGATTTCCTGATTCATCTCCAGGGTGATGGCCATCTCGCCGAGCCGGGCGACCTCCGCCGGCGACGCCGGCCGGGCGGCCTCGACCACCCGGTCGGCGCTCATCGAGACGCCCAGCACTTCGGGACCCTCCTTGGAACCCCGCAGTCTCGTTACCGGCAGCGCGTCAATCACCTCGTTCGCTAGGATGATCCCCTGGCATGGGTCCTGCGGCGGTGCATCCAGCCACTCCACCCTGCGGTAGAGCGACTCCGGGAGACCACAGAGACGTTCGTGCTGGCGTTCGCGCAGGTCCGGACTGATTTCCAGGATGCGGTAACGGGTGGGCAATACCCCCAACGAGTCAAGCGTCAGCAGCACCTGCTCGGCCAGCGCCCCGGTGCCCGCCCCGATTTCGATGAGGTCGCCGCCCTCCAATTGTGAAAGCACGTCGGCGCACTGGGTCGCGACGCAGCGACCGAAGACCGGAGACAACTCCGGCGCCGTGACGAAATCGCCGCCGGCGCCCAGTTTGTGCGCGCCTGCCGCATAGTAGCCAAGCCCTGGCGCATAGAGGGCAAGCCGCATGAATTCCTGAAACGGCAACCATCCGCCGGCCCGCTCGATGGCCTCGGCAATGCACCGGCGCACACGCGCCTCATGAGCACGTTCGGCATCGGTCAGTGGCGCAAGGTCAAGCGGCAGCATGTCGTGAAAGTCCCGGCAGGTTGTGTATCCTCGCCCTATGACTCAGGAAGTGCCACCCCCTCTGGCGGGAAGAACCGTCCTCGTGACCGGGGGGGCGCGTCGGCTGGGCGCGGAAATTGCCCGCACGCTGCATCGGGCCGGCGCGTCGGTCGTCATCCATTACCATCGCTCGCGCGACGAGGCCGAAGCTCTGGTGAAGGAATTGTGCGGTCAGCGGCCCGCCTCGGCCGTTGCGTATGCCGCGGATTTGCTGCGCACCGCGGACTTGTCAGCACTGGTCTGCGCCACCATCAGTGCCTTCGGCCGGCTGGATGTGCTCGTCAACAATGCATCCAGTTTTTATCCCACGCCAGTCGGCGAGATTACCGAAACCCAGTTCGATGACCTTATCGGCACCAATCTGAAGGCGCCCCTTTTCCTCGCTCAGGCAGCCGCCGCCGAACTGCGGTTGCGCAAGGGGCTGGTGCTTAATCTTGTGGACATCCACGCCTCTCGCCCGCTCAAGCGGCATCCGGTGTATTGCGCGGCGAAGGCAGGTCTTACGATGCTGACCCAGTCTTTGGCCCGCGAACTCGCACCCCACGTCCGCGTCAATGGCATCGCGCCGGGACCCGTGATGTGGCCGGATGGCGCCATGGACAGCGAGCTGAAGGAAAGGATTCTGGACCGGACCGCATTGAAGCGGATGGGCTCGCCCGGCGACATCGCGCAGGCAGCGCTGTTCTTCGCGGCTCATGCCCCCTATGTGACGGGGCAGATTCTGGCTGTCGATGGCGGCCGATCGGTTGGCGGGCATTAAGGCGGCGCGGCACCTGCGATCGCGACTGCGCGCATCGCGTGGGCCTCACGATCGAAGCTCGCCCAAAGCGCTCCGATGGTTTGCCTCTCGGTAGGATGTTTCAGCGACGGGGCGAGATCGGCCAGTGGCCCGAGCATGAAAGCGCGCCGCAGCAGGTCAGGTCGGGGCAGGATCGCTCCGTCGAACTCACCGATGAGGTCGCCGAACAAGAGCAAGTCAAGGTCCATGCGCCGCGGCGCCCATTTGGGAGCCGTCCGCCCCCGCCCACAGCGGGCCTCGATCTCGTGCAGGACCGCGAGCAACTGCGCAAGCGTCAGGGCAGTCGAGAACCGCACGACAAGGTTGATGAAATCCGGTCCGTCGAATCCGACCGCACGGTTCGCATAGGCGCGGGACGACGTGAGATCCGGAAAATGCTCCCGCAATCCCGCAAGCGCCGTTGCCAGATTTTCCTCAGGTTCGACGTTCGATCCGGCCGCCACGTAGACGACGCGCTGTTCAGAGGCCAAAGTCGCCTCGCGTCCGCTCGATCATGACACCGACATCCTTGCTGCCGCGAACTGCTCCTGGCTTGTTCAGCGCCACCCGGACCCACGGCAGTCCAAACTTCTCCAGAATCAGACGTGCGACCTGTTCGGCCAGGGTTTCCACAAGCCCGAAATGGCTTGCCTCGACGAACGCGATCACCGTTTTAGCCACCGATTTGTAGTCCAGCGTGTCCGCGATGTTGTCACTGGCCGCTGCTCGGCGGATGTCCGCGGGAAATTCGAAGTCGAAACTGACCGTCTGGCGAATGCCTCGCTCCCAGTCATAGATCCCGATCACGGTCTCGATCCGCAGGTCGCGCAGGAAAATACGGTCATTCATCGAAGGGACTTCCAGAATATCCTTTGAACTGGGCGAGCACCCTACCAGTCCGTCTGTCCTTGTGCACGGTCAGAGGCCGGGCGGCGAGAGTTCTCCCAGAGACCACCGCGCACGAGCCATCGGCCCGCCCACCGTCCTTTCGCCTGCCGCCAGCCTCTCGTGACCGGCGTAGGCAATCATGGCCGCGTTGTCGGTGCAGAATTCGGGCCGCGGGTAGGCGGCGCGTGCACCGTATCCCGCTGCCATGTCGGCCAGAGCCTGCCTCAGGCGCAGGTTGGCACCGACACCCCCGGCCACCACCACC
>CAXBRZ010000113.1:0-7983 GCA_963978075.1 uncultured bacterium
AGGTTTTTATATAAACAGTGGTAGCACTGGTCCTTATGCAAGTGTCAATGTCAGCTGCTCGGTGTATGATGGAAACTGGCATCAAATTGCTTTACGTCAAGAGGTTGTAGGCAATACTACCTCGTCCATAAACCAATACTATACTTTAATAGTAAAAGGTCAAAACTATGATAAAGTAACCACCAGCATATCTGCTTCCTTATATGTAGATGGACTCCTTAGCAGTTCCTATAATCAAAGCTACACAGCAGCATCAGAGTTGTGGATATCAGGACACCCAACTGGATCCACTGCATGGTCAGGTGGCTGCCGTTTCCGTCGGCATTTGCGGCGGCGTTCCGGTGCTCGATCTCGACTACCGCGAGGACTCTGATGCCGAAACCGACATGAACGTCGTCATGAACGATGGCGGCGCATTCATTGAAGTACAGGGCACGGCTGAGGGTCACGCCTTCAGGCGCAATGAGCTTGATGCATTGCTGGATTTGGCTGCTGGTGGCTGTCTTGAACTGATCGCACTGCAGCGAGCCGCGCTGTCCGGCTCCGCTTGACCGTGATGCATCTGCCGAAACTGGTGGTCGCAACCGGGAATGCCGGAAAGTTGCGGGAATTTGCGGCACTTTTGCATGGAATCGCGGATGAGATCATTCCGCAGAATGCCCTCGGCGTGACGTCGGTCGCTGAAACCGAATCCAGTTTTGTCGGCAATGCATTGCTCAAGGCCCGCCATGCTGCCCGCGAGACGGGCCTGCCGGCACTGGCCGACGACTCCGGCCTTGAAGTCGATGCATTGGGCGGCGCACCCGGTGTCTGGTCGGCACGCTATGCAGGAGACCAGGCCGATGATGCGGCGAACAACACCAAGTTGCTGCAGGCGTTGCAGCGGGTTCCGCTGCCGAGGACAGCGCGATATCGCGCTGCGCTGGTGCTGGTTCGGTCGGCGCAGGATGTCCATCCACTCGTGGCAGAGGGAGTCTGGGAAGGGGAGATCGGTCTCGCGCCCTGCGGTGACGGCGGCTTTGGCTACGACCCGTTGTTCCTCGTTCGGGGCGGTTCCATGACGGCAGCACAATTGAGCGCTGAGGAAAAGAACCGCTGCTCGCACAGAGCGATGGCTCTCACGCGCTTGGTCAAGTTGCTGCGCCAGGGTTGATATGACAGAGGACTTGCCGCTCGGGCTTTACGTCCACGTACCTTGGTGCGTGCGCAAATGCCCCTACTGCGATTTCAATTCGCATGTGCACAAAGGCGAATTGCCCGAGCGTCGTTACGTGGAGGCCCTGCTGAGTGACCTTGAGCGCGAGGCCGCCCAAGTACCCGGACGAGTCGTCAGCAGCATCTTTTTCGGCGGCGGAACACCGAGTCTGCTGGCGGCAGAGACGGTCCATGATCTGTTGCGCGGCATCCATGACCGCATCGCCGTCTCACACGACGCGGAGATCTCCCTGGAAGCCAATCCGGGAACGGTTGAGCGTGGACGCTTTGCCGGATATCGCGAGGCTGGCGTGAACCGGCTGTCTCTGGGTGCGCAGACATTCGGCACGCGTCAGTTGCAGGCCCTCGGGCGCATCCATTCGACCGATGACATCGGTGCTGCCGTACTGGAGGCAAACGCAGCGGGTCTCGGCAACTTCAATCTGGATCTCATGCACGGGCTGCCGGAGCAGTCAGTCGAGGAGGCGCTGGTGGACGTTCAGCGCGCCATCGACCTTGGGCCTACCCATCTGTCGCACTACCAACTGACCTTGGAACCCGGCACCGTGTTTCATTCGCAGCCGCCCCCGCTGCCGGACGAGGATCAGGCAGAGGCCATCGAGGCCGTGACACATGCGGCAATCGCGGCGGCGGGTTTCCGCCGCTACGAGGTGTCGGCGTGGGCGCGCCCTGGGGCGGAATGTCGCCACAATCTCAATTATTGGCGATATGGCGACTATCTCGGGATCGGCGCCGGGGCGCATGGGAAACGCAGCCGTGATGGCCGTGTCGTGCGGACCGAACGAATCCGCAGCCCGCGGGAGTACATGGCCGCTGTCGAGCAGGACACACCCCACCCCCAAAGGGACATACCCCCGGTCGAACGTCCCTTTGAGTACTTCCTGAATGCACTGCGCCTGACCGGCGGCTTCGGTGCCGGCGAATTTGAGTCTGCGACGGGTGTGGCCATCGGCGCAGTCGAGCCGATCCTGCATCGGGCCGTGAGCCGGGGCCTGCTTGAGACGACCGTCCAGGGTTGGCGTCCGACCGCCCTGGGCCTGCGGTTTCTCAATGACCTGCAGGGGCTCTTTCTGGCGTCCTGAGCCGGGCGCGAAATTTCCCCAACCGGCTCTTGACAGCGCAAAAAATTCGGAAAAAAACCCCTCCGTGCGCGCGCAGTTGTGCACACGGGGCCCGGGAGGGTGTCAATTTCTCAATTAACACATCTTTCCTGACGCAATACCTGAAGTGTCATGATGTAACATCATGTTTAATATAGAAAATATAGGGTGCTCAATTTTTAACCAAACTGAAATCTTCGGTGTTTTTCTGCGGAATGGGGTGGCACCGACCTCGTTCATCCACACACTTATCCACAGGAAATGTGGATAACATTCGAGCCCTGCAAATCGCATGGGCTTACGCGTCGTTCTTCAGTCTGTTGCGACGCACTTGCATGTAACATATCGCCAGTCCTGAGACTTTCTGAAGTCTGTGCAGGACGCGCTTGGGCGGCAGGGCCGTAGGCGGCTTGCGGCAGCGCCTCCCAGGACCTATACTTCGCGCCCTTTTTGCGACCCTACAACTGAGTGAGCCTGCGATGAAAGCCGCGATCCACCCGGACTACAAGAGCATTACCGTCACCTGCAGCTGCGGCAACACCTTCGTCACGGGTTCAACCCTTGGCTCGGACCTGCAGATCGAAGTCTGCTCGGCCTGCCATCCGTTCTACACGGGCAAGCAGAAGATCGTCGACACCGGCGGCCGTGTCGATCGGTTCCGCAAGAAGTACGCTGCCCGCTGATCTCCCGCCTGCTGGCGGACGCTCGAGAAACGCCCGGCCCTGCCGGGCGTTTTGCTGTGTCCGGTGAACCGCTTAGGGCGTCATCCGACCTATAATGCACTGCAAAAAAATGAGCCTGTAGGGGCAGGTCCTGCCTTGATTATTGCGCTGCAGCGTGAGACGCTTTCGCGGTTACAAGGGGCTGCGACATGGCGACCAGACAGTTCACGCTGACCGATCATTCCACCGGCAAATCCAGCACCCTTGAGGCGCTTTCGCCCAGCGTCGGGCCCGACGTCCTCAACATCGCGCCCCTGGCCAAAGACCATGGCGTCTATACCTTTGACCCGGGATTCATGGCGACGGCTTCCTGTGAGTCCAAGATCACGTACATTGACGGCGACAAGGGCATTCTGCTGTACCGGGGTTATCCCGTGGAGCAGCTGGCGGCCAAGAGTTCATTTCTTGAAGTCTCGTACCTGCTGATCTACGGCGAGTTGCCGACGGCAACGCAGCTGGCCGAATTCACGCGCAGCATCACGCGCCACACGATGATCAATGAGTCGCTGCTGCGCTTCTACAACGGCTTTCATTACGATGCGCATCCGATGGCGCAACTGTCGGCCGTGGTCGCATCGATGGCCGGCTTCTATCACGACTCACTGGACATCTACAACCCGCGTCACCGCGAGATTTTCGCGCACCGGATCATCGCCAAGATGCCGACGATTTCTGCCGCCGCATACAAGCATATGCTTGGCCAGCCGTTCGTCTATCCGCGCAATGACCTCGATTACTGCTCCAATCTCATGAGCATGTTCTTCGCGGTACCTTGCGAGCCGTTCGAGGTGGATCCTGTTGCGGCACGAGCCCTGGACTTGCTGCTGATCCTGCATGCCGACCATGAGCAGAATGCGTCAACCTCGACGGTAAGGCTTGCCGGCAGCACTGGCACCAATCCTTATTCGGCGATCTCCTCGGGAGTCGCGGCGCTTTGGGGTCCGTCACACGGCGGGGCAAATGAAGCGGTGCTGCAGATGCTCGAAGAAATCGGGACGGCCGATTCGATTCCGAAGTTCCTGGCCCGGGTCAAGGACAAGCAGGACCATACGAAGCTGATGGGCTTCGGCCACCGCGTCTACAAGCATTTTGATCCGCGCGCCCAGATCATCCGCGAAACCTGCCATCAGGTCCTCGCAAATCTTGGTCGTTCGGACAACCCGCTGTTCGAACTTGCGCTTCGGCTTGAAGAGATCGCGCTCAAGGACGAGTACTTCGTCTCCAGGCGCCTTTATCCGAATGTCGATTTCTACTCCGGCATCATCTACCGCGCGATCGGAATCCCGCAGTCGATGTTCACGGTCATGTTCGCGATCGCGCGCACCGCGGGCTGGGTCGCGCATTGGCAGGAAATGATCTCGGATCCCGGCATGAAGATCGGCCGTCCGCGTCAGCTCTACACCGGCGCAACCTCGCGCAACTACGTCGACATTTCAGCGCGCTGAATCGGCGGGGGCGCTCCAACTCCGAAGCGCTCGACAAAGGGGGGTGCCGAACATGCGTAACGGCAATCTCCGGGCCATCGTGACGATGTTGTCGGCGGTTGGCGTTTTTGCGGTGATGGACTGGGGGCTGAAGTCCCTGTCGACGGAATATCCGACGATGCAGGTCACGGCGATCCGCGCCGGCGCTTCCTTGCCCTTCATCATCGGATCCATAGCCTTCGCCGATGCATGGCCAAACCTGAGAGTGGCCAATCCCTGGATCTACGTCGCCCGCTCGGCGCTAGGGCTGCTGATGCTCGCGAGCTTCATCTACTCCGTCTCGCTGCAGCCGCTGTCGGAGTCGTATGCGGAATTCATGAGTGCACCGCTGATGGTTGCCATGCTGTCGAGTCTTCTCCTGCACGAGAAAATCCCCCCGGTACGCTGGGCGGCGATACTGGTGGGATTCTTCGGCGTGATCGTGGCGCTGCAACCCACGCTGCATGGCTTCGCCTCCTTAGGCGGACTTGGTGCGCTGACGAGTGCCGCGTGTTACGCCGGAGGTGTACTCATGATTCGCGTCATGAGTCGCACGGACTCTGCACATGCACTTGTCCTTTGGTACATGGCCATCATATTCGTCGCGGCGCTACTGCTAGCGCTGCCCCATTGGAAGCCGATATCGGCACACCACTGGGGCGTCATAACGGTCATCGGCGCCACGGGGGCCCTCGCACAGCATCTCGTTACCTCCGCATTCCGTCGTGCTCCCGCGTCGGTCGTGGCGCCCTTTGAGTACACGGCGCTTCCCTGGGGCCTCGCGATCGATTGGCTGATGTTCGGCAAGTTGCCGGTCGCCCATGTTCTGGTCGGGGGCGTCGTCGTTGTGCTTGGAGGCCTTTCGCTGATCTACGACGAGCATCGCCGCACAAGCCGGTAACGCCCGTGCCGCATGCCGTGGCATCATGAAGACGGCCTGCGAGGAGGGTGGGATGAATACGTCGACACGCTTCGGACAACTGCGTGACGCGCTGCTGGCGGCAGAAAACAATCTGGACGAGGCGCGACGGGCCTTTCGGTGGGATTCACCCGAGCATTTCAACTGGGTGACCGATCACTTCGACCCGATGGCGACCGGAAATCACGCACCGGCGCTGCGGGTGGTCGATGACGGCGGTCTCGACGAGTCCTATAGTTTCGACCATCTCGCGCAACGCTCGCATCAGGTGGCCAATTTTCTCGCCCGCCTCGGCGTGGGGCCGGGTGACCGCGTGCTGATCATGCTCGGCAACGTGGTGCCCCTGTGGGAGACCATGCTCGCCGTCATCCGGATGGGCGCGGTCATGATTCCGGCGACAACCCTGCTGCAGCGCGACGACCTGACAGATCGTTTCGAGCGCGGCCAGGTCAAGGCAGTGGTCGCGGATGTGTCATTGGCGCCGAGATTTGATGGCTTGGTGGGCGCTCCGGTTCGTGTCGCGGTGGGCGGCGCCCATCCCAGCTGGGCGGAATTCGCGACCAGCCGGCAGGAAGAGACCCGTTATGCATCAAGCTTCCGCACCCGGGCCAACGACCTGTTGCTGCTTTACTTCACCTCCGGCACCACAGCCCGTCCGAAACTGGTCGCGCACACGCAAACCAGTTACCCCGTCGGACACCTGTCGACCATGTACTGGATCGGCCTCAAGCCAGGCGACATTCATCTGAACCTCAGTTCGCCTGGGTGGGCAAAGCACGCATGGTCGTGCTTTTTCGCGCCCTGGAATGCGGGCGCGACGGTTGTGGCCTACCAATACGACCGGTTTTCGGCACGCGGATTGTTGGATGTGCTGGTCCGAACCGGGGTCACAACCTTTTGCGCTCCCCCCACGGTCTGGCGGATGCTGATCCAGGAGCGGCTCGGCGACTGGAAAACGGCGATTCGCGAATTGGTCGGCGCAGGGGAACCCCTTAACCCCGAGGTCATCGAGCAGGTCCAGGGTGCCTGGGGGATCACGATCAGGGACGGTTTTGGACAGACGGAAACGACCGCCCAGGTCGGCAATCCGCCGGGTCTTCCGGTGAAACCCGGTTCCATGGGTCGTCCGCTGCCAGGCTACGACGTCGCCCTCGTTGGCCCCGATGGGGTACCGGGGGAGGAGGGCGAACTTTGTTTGCCACTCGCGAACCGGCCCGTCGGCCTGATGCTTGGCTATCTGGACGATCCGCAGAAAAACGACGATGCAATGCGGGACGGTTACTACCACACGGGCGATGTGGCGCGCCGCGATGCTGAAGGCTACATCACCTATGTCGGCCGCTCGGATGACGTCTTCAAGTCTTCAGACTACCGCATCAGCCCGTTCGAACTGGAGAGCCTCCTCATCGAGCACCCGTCGGTTGCCGAGGCGGCCGTGGTTCCAAGCCCGGACCCGTTACGCCTTTCGGTGCCCAAGGCGTTCGTGGTGCTGGCGGCGGGTGTTGCCGCCGACGCCGCCACTGCCTGTTCGATCTTCCAGCACGTGCGAAGCCGCGTGTCCCCTTATAAACGCATCCGCCGTCTCGAGTTCGCGCCACTGCCAAAGACCATCTCCGGCAAAATCCGCCGCGTCGAACTGCGCCAGGGAGAAACCGCGCGGGCGGATCTATTGACGCGCCGCAGCAACGAATTCTGGGAAGAGGATTTTCCGCAGTTGCGTGGCACAGACGCCGGATGAGGGGACTGCCGTAATCCGCAGGCGCAAGCGGCACCATCCGGGTAGACTGCGCTTGCATATCTGTGACGGCCGGGGGTCGTCGATCTGGCCGATATCAGGCCGGGATCATTAATGGGGGATGAGATGACCAAGATTAAAATGGCCGCGCGCGGCGGCCGTCTGCTATGTGCCGTCGCCGTCGGAATGGCCCTTTCACAAACCGTTCTCGCGCAATCTGCCCCCGTCGCGGCGGGCGGTATCGAAGAAATCGTCGTGACCGCCCAGAAGCGGTCCGAATCGCTGCAGAGCGTTCCGGTCTCCGTGACCGCGCTGACGCCTGCCGCGCTTGCCGAACTGAAACTCGACTCCCCGTCCGACCTCGTGACGCAGATTCCGAACCTACAGGTCAACGGTATCGTCGGCGAAGCCGCTTTCAGTGTTGGGCTGGCGCAAGCACTCATGGCCTGGGGTTTGTCGTCCAATGTGGCCTCCATACTGGCCACCGCGCTGGTTGTGGGCATCATCACTTGAATCGTAGCACGGAGCGCCCCCGCCGAAAAACGGGCCAGCCCGGTGCAAGTTCCGTGAAACCGGCAGGTCCGCGCGAGCCATCACCCGTATTAGGCTTTACAGTTCGATAACGGGAAAATGACAACCATCCACACCACCAGCTCCATCTCACCACGCGTCCGCGGCCGCCGCCAGCGCCGCGGCCGTTGAGCGACTCGCGCTCCAGACCGTAGCCAACTGCGAATCTTCGTCGAACTCGCCGCCGCGTTCCGTCAGAGATCGTCCCAACATGGGGAGAACGCCAAGCAGCGCGACCAACGACGCGGCGACGGACAAG
>CAXBRZ010000114.1:0-7822 GCA_963978075.1 uncultured bacterium
GTCCGCCAGGCATTTGAGTTTTTGTGTAGGAGGTTGTTTATTTACCGTTGAGGATTGCTTGGCTGACCTACGTGGCATTGACAACCTGCCGACGACCCTACCCGCCGGGTCGACTTGACAAGGGGACGATTGGTGCCATCATCCGATGGATGTGGCCGACGAGGTTCTCATCGTCGATGACGGGTCAGATGACGGTTCACCCGATGTTTGCCGGGCTCTGGGAGCCACAGTCGTAGAACTCGGCCGGACAATGGGGGTCGGTGCGGCGATTCGCACGGCTTTCACATACGCCGTCGAGCACGGATTCGACGTCATCGTAGTGATGGCGGGCAACAACAAGGACTTCCCCGAGCACATCACAAATCTCATCGATCCGATTGCCGGTCGTGTGGTCAAAACGCTGGCCGGGCATCCTTCTCCGATTCGCTGCGTGGCGTTTTCGCCCGACGGCAAGCTGATCGCGTTCGGCGGTGCGGACAATCTCGTGCGAGCGATCGACACGACGACCGGGCAGCAGGTTTTGCAAAACGGAGCACACTCCGATTGGGTGCTCGACACCGGCTTCTCGCCGGACATGTCCACCGGCGTCACGTTCGGTCTCAAGCTGCCCACGGGCGACTCGACCTATCCGAACTTTGATCCGGACACCGAGATCGGCACCGGCAGCACCGACCTCCTGCTCGGCGCGTTCCACCGTGGCCGCCTCACCGAGGACGGCAAGGCCGGCTATTTTGCGCGCGCGCAGTGGCAGACACCGCTGCACCACAAGACAAGCTACCGTCCAGGTCAGGAACTGATCGGCGTCGTCGGCGCCTATGCGCGCGGCTGGAGTTTCGGCGAGCACCTCGCGGTCACGCCGATCCTGCAGCTGACCGCGGCGTATCGCGGTCACGACGGCGGTACCGACGGGCATCCGGAGGACACCGGCTCGACCCGTGTGCTCGTATCCCCAGGCGTCGAGGTGCATCTCAACAAGGTGCGGATCTACGCCGAGGCCGGCTTCTCGGTGCACGACAACGTGAGTGGCAACCAGCTGGTGTCGCGGCGCAACTTCAAGCTCACCGCGTTCTACTCCTTCTGAGCGGGGAGACCCGCGGCGCCGCTTGGGGTATCCACCCGAGTTGACGCCGCGGCCGGTGAACGTCACCTTAAGCGCCGGGTCATGACACGGCGGATTGCGGGTGCTCCACAGCGCAGACAAGAAAGGATCGCGGCGACGGCAAGGGGCCGTGACGCGCTTTGTGCTCTTCGCCGCCCTGTCGGTGGCCGGTGCGGTGGTGGCGTTGCGCCTCGGCTACGCACCTGTCGCTGCGCCCACTGTCACGGCCGACTTCACGGCGCTCACCGACACGGGCGGCGCACCGGCGGCCTCGAGGCTGGGCGGTCATTACACGCTCGTGGCCTACGGCTACACGTCCTGCCCCGAGGCGTGCCCGGCCACCCTCACCAAGTTGCACGTCGTGCTGACGGCCCTCAAGAGCGACGTACCGGATCTCGTCCCGGTCTTTGTCACGCTCGACCCCGAGCACGACACGCCCGAGGTACTCGCCGCCTACGTGCAGCACTTTGATCCACGCATCGTCGGGCTGACCGGATCGCGCGCGGCGCTCGACGCCAGTGCCGCGCGCCTCTCGGCGCTGCCGCAGGATCCGGCCAATGCGCGCACGCCGGATGGCGGACCGAACCACGCGGTGCGCCTCTATCTCCTAGGGCCCGACCATGCCGTGCTGCACACCTATGAGCTTGGTGATGCCACCTCGCTGATCGCCAACGACCTGCGCCGGCGTGTAGCGCCCACGGGCTGAACCGGTCTCAGACGGACGCGAGGTCCGCGATGCGCGTCAGGAGTGCGACGACGGCCTCGGGCGTTTCGACGTGCGCGTTGTGGCCCGCCCGCTCGAACTGCACCGCATCGGGCACCCACTCGCGCAGTTGCACCATCGGCACCATCGGATCGTGCTCGCCGGCGGAGGCGATGACACGGCAGCGCGCCCCGGCAAGCATGTCGGCAAACGGCGGCACCACGATCCCGTTCGCGGCCGGATCCTGCGACAGCCGCCAGGCATCCCCCGTCGCGCGCACGCCGCGCGCGAGATGGCGCTCCTGCGCGCCGATGGACGCTTCGAGCCCCGCCACCTTGCGGTAACGCGCGATGGCCTCGGCCTCGCTGTCGAAGGTCCGCGCCGGTTTGGCGGCCAGCGCCTGCATGTGCAGGCGTTCCTCGGCGGTGAAGGAGAGTTTGGCGCCGACCGTCAGCACCGCCGACGGTTCGGTGGCATACGAGCCGTTCGCCCATTGAAGCGCCACGTAGCCGCCGAGCGAATGGCCCACCACGATCCCCGGGTCGCCGTCACAGGCCGAGACGATCCCATCGGTCAGGGTATTGAGCGTGTAGGCCTCAAGCGGTGCGCGGTCCCCGTGCCCCGGCAGATCCGGACAAATCACCTGATCACCACGCGCACGCAATTGCAGGGCCACGTCGGCCCACACGGCGCCGGTGGCGCCGAGGCCGTGCAGCAGGCACCAGCGGCGCGTCATGCCTCGCGCGTGTTCGCCGCGACGTGGCAGCGCATCAGCATGGCGGCGATGAAGGTGAGCAGCAGCACCGCGGCAAGGCCGTTGAAGAAGGTCATCAGACCGCCACCGAGCCCCATGAGGAAAGGTCCGGTGTAGGCGGACAGAATTCCGCCAAGGCGTGCGTTGGCGAGGCCTGCACCGACACCCGTCGCACGCAGGTGCGTCGGATAAGCGCTTGCGCAGACGGTATACATGTTCACCTGCAGGCCCGAGATGCAGGCGCCCGCGACGCCCATGAGGGCGTAGACCACGAACATGTCGACCGCAGGTCCCCACGCGAGTTGCGCCAGCGCCAGAAGCGCGAGGATGCCGATGGCGCCGAGACCCCCGATGACGAGGCGGGAGCCCACACGGTTCATGAGCCACGCGCCACCGACCGCGCCGACCACGCCGCCCAAATTGAAGTACAGCGAGCCGCGGATCGCGTCCGGCAACGGAATTCCGGCGCCCGCGAGTAGGGTCGGAATCCAGTTGAAGAAGGAGTAGACGCTGAGCACGTTGGTGAGGAACACGAGCCAGATCATGAGGGTGTTGTAGCGGAACTCGCTGCGGAACAGTTGCTTCACGCCCTGACGTACCGCCTCACGACCGACGACGAGCCACTGCTCGTCACCGGCATAACGGGGCTCGCCCACCACCCGGTTCATGAGCGCGGCGAGCGCGGCGCCCCGACCCGGCTGCAGGGCGAGGTAACGCGGCGACTCCGGCAGCGACCACCACGCCCACGCCGCCAGCAGCGCAGGCAGGATCGCACCGATGACAAACACCGCCTGCCAGCCATAGGTGGGCACGATGTGCGCCGCAAGCCCGGCGCGGAGCAGGCCGCCGACCGGCACCCCCACCACCGTCACCGCGACCGCGAGGTTGCGTGTCCTGCGGTTGGAGAACTCCACGATAAGGGCGGTCGCGTTGGGCAGCGTGCCACCAAGACCAATCCCTGCGATGCAGCGCCACAGGGCAAGGTCATGCAGGGCATGGGCCCGTGAGGCAAAGAAGGTGCCGATGGCGATGATGGCGAGCGAGATGATGGTCGCGCCGCGTCGCCCGAAGCGGTCGCCGATCTCGCCGACCACGAGTGCACCAAACGCCATGCCGCCCAGACCCCAGGCGAGGACGCCGGAGAGATCGGCCTTGGTGATCGCCCATTCCTTGATGAGGGCCGGGGCCGCAAAGGCGATCGCCTGGATGTCGAAGCCATCGAACACCAGCGCCAGCGTGGTCAGCACCAGCACGAGCCAGCTGACCCGTCCAAACGGTGCCGCCTCGATCACGTCCTCGAGATCCATCGTCGCCATGTCGCCCCCTCATTCAATCTGTGCAACCGGGCTCTATGGCCCGTCAATCGAGCATACCCGATTGGCGCATTTGCCTCACCGCCGCCAGACGGGCGCGAGCAATCGCCTCTTCCCATCCTCCGACATCGCCACCCCCGGCTCATCCAACTGCTGCCGGTCCCACAACTCGCACGTCACCTGCTTGTGGCGACCGTCCAACGCTTCACAGTAGTTCGTGTACTTGCAAAGGCGAACCTCGGATCCGCAGCCAGTCCTGACCTTCAGAAACCAATCAGGATCGGCGAGCGCCTGGCGCGCGAGCCCCACCACATCGGCGATTCCATCCGCGAGCAGCGCTTCTGCGCGCTCGAAGTTGTACACACCGCCGGCCACGATCACCGGCGTCTGCAGTCCCTTCGCGCGCAAGGTCGAACGGATGGATTCCGCAGCCTGATTGTTGCGACCGAAGGGCCCCTTCGCATCCGAGTAATACGAGGGCATGCACTCGTAGCCGGACGGTCCCGTGTACGGATACACCGCCTCGCCCACCTTGGGCGCCAGTGCATCATCGAACTTGCCACCGCGCGACAGCGACAGAAAATCCATTCCCGCCTCGGCCAACGCCACGGCATAGGCGCGCGAGTCCTCGACAGTGCTTCCTCCCTCGATGCACTCCTCGGCCAGCATCCGGCAGCCCACCGCGACAGTCGAGGGCACTGCGCCACGCACGGCGCGATAGACCTCGAGCGGCAGTTGCAGGCGGCCCTCGACACTGCCGCCGTATCCATCGGCGCGGTCATTCGTCCGCGAGAGGAACGAGGACATCGTGTAGGCGTGCGCGTAATGAAGCTCGATGCCGTCAAAGGCTGCTTTGGCGGCCCGCACCGCGGCATCCGCAAACAACCGAGGCAGCCGCTCGGGCAGGTCCGCGATGTGCGCAAGTTCCGTGTCGGTCACCCGCTCGCGATGCCCCTTCTCAAGCGACTCCCGCTCGCGCTCATCGAGGAGCAACAGTTTCCCCGCGTCATCGATCGTCAGGATCGCCGCACGGACCGCGTCGTCCGACGCGCCTTGCAGGTGCAGCGCCTGCCGATGCCGGTCGGTGATGCGCAGGAACCGCTCGTAATACTTCACCGGATCCGGCCGACGGCGGACCGACAGGAAGTCGATCAGCTGGATGAAGATTTTCGTTTCGCCGTGCGAGGCCTCCCGCACCGCCTCGACCAGCTGCTTCAGTCCCTCGATGTACCGGTCATGGCCGATGCGAAGGAGCGGACCGCTCGGCACATCGCGGATGCCGGTGGCCTCGACCACGATCGCCGCAGGCCGGCCTTCGGCAAAGCGCCGGTACCAGCCGATCACATCGGAGGTGACATCGCCCTCCTCGCTCGCCCGCCACGGCACCATCGCCGGGATCCAGGTTCTTGAGGCCAGTCGCACAGGCCCTAAGTCCACCGGCTGGAACAGCCGCGCGCCCGCCGCTTCCTCCGCCGTCGGCCAGTGGCCGCCGGCCACGTCGTACTTGATCCGCTCCTTCGGTCGCCACATCGCCATGGATCAGGTCCCCTCGTCCGGCAGGACCGCCGTCGCCTCGATCTCGACCTTGGCCTGAGCCTCCATGAGTGCCGTCACGGCCATCACTGCCATGGCCGGATAGTTTCGCCCGATCACTTCACGGTACGCCGCCCCCACCGCCGGCAGCTCGTTCAGGTACTCGTTGCGGTCGGTCACGTACCACGTAAGACGCACCAGATGCTCGGGACCGGCGCCGGCCTCGGCCAGGATCGCCACGATGTTCAATAGCGCCTGGCGCACCTGGGCGGCAAAGCCGCCCTCGGCGAAGCGGCACTCGCCATCCCAGCCGATCTGGCCGGCCACGAAAATCTGCTTGCCGCGCGCCGCGACACCATTGGCATAGCCGCGCGGCTTGGCCCAGCCCTCGGGCTGGAGGATCTGATGCAGCAACATGGTTCGTTCCTTAAGACGACTGGAGCAGTTCGCGGGCGATGATCAGCTTCTGGACCTCGCTCGCGCCCTCGTAAATACGCAACGCGCGGATCTCGCGGTAGAGCCGCTCGACGGTCTCACCGGCGACGACACCCTGTCCGCCAAAGAGCTGCAAGGCACGGTCGATGACCGTCTGTGCGCCTTCGGTGGCGGAGAGCTTCGCCATCGCCGCCGCTTTGGTCGGCTTGCCTCCCCGATCGCGCAGCCACGCGGCGCGATAGGTCAAAAGGCGCGCCGAGTCGAGCGTCGTCGCCATCTCGGCGAGTGCCGCCTGCGTCAGCTGGAAATCGCCAAGCGTGCGCCCGAACATCGAACGCGACTGTGCGCGCGCAAGACCCTCATCGAGCGCGCGCTGCGCAAACCCGAGCGCCGCCGCCGCGACCGAGGTGCGGAACACATCGAGCGTACGCATGGCGATCTTGAACCCCTCGCCTTCGGCACCGATGCGGCGGGATGCCGGGATGCGAAGGCCCTCGAACCTCAGGGTCGCAAGCGGATGCGGCGCGCTCACGTCGATGCGGTCGGCCACCGAAAACCCGGGATCACCGGGCTCCACCACAAATGCGCTGATCCCCTGCGCCCCCGTGGTGCCGTCGGCACGCCGCTCACCTAAGCTTGTGCGGGCAAAGACGCAGTAAAAGTCGGCAATGCCGCCGTTGCTGATCCAGGTCTTCGTGCCATCGAGCACGTAGTGATCCCCATCCCGTCGCGCCGAGGCAGTCATGGCCGCGACATCCGAGCCGGCCTCCGGCTCGGAGAGCGCGAATGCCGCGAGCATCCGGCCGGCCGCCACCTCGGGCAGGTAGCGGGCGCGCAGCGTCTCGCTGCCGGCGAGCGTGATCGCTCCACTGCCAAGCCCCTGCATCGCGAAGGCGAAATCGGCCAGGCCATCGGTGTGGGCGAGCGTCTCGCGCACAAGACAGATCGAGCGGGCATCGAATTCCGGCAAGGCCCCACCGTCGGCCGCGCGCACGCAGTAGCGCGTGAGGCCCGTCTCGCCCATCGCACGCACCAGCCTCCGGCAACGCTCGTCAACCTCGTCGCGGCGCTCGGGATGGGGATCGTTCGCAATCGACGCCGCAAACGTCGACGCGGCCTTCGCCACGCTGCGGTGCTCGGGGCCGAGGAACGGCCAGTCGAGATGATCGTGCAGGCGCATCAGTTCCCCTTGAACACCGGAGTGGAGCGCGCGGCGAAGGCCTCGTATGCGCGGCGGAAGTCCTCGGTCTGCATGCAGATGGCCTGCGCCTGCGCCTCGGCCTCGATGGCCTGGTCGATGCTCATCGTCCATTCCTGGTGCAGCATCGTCTTGGTCATCGTGTGCGCGAAATAGGGCCCCGTGGCGATCATGCGCGCCCATTCAAGGGCTGTCGCCGCGACCGCATCGGCGGCCACCACCCGGTTGTAGAAGCCCCAGCGCTCGCCTTCCTCGGCGCCGAGCGCGCGTCCCGAGTACAGGAGGTCCGCCGCGCGTCCCTGCCCGACAAGGCGCGGCAGCAGCGTGCAGGCACCCATGTCGCATCCCGCGAGGCCCACGCGCGTGAAGAGGAACGCCGTCTTGACCGCAGCGCTCGCCACCCGGTAGTCGGAGGCGAGCGCCATCATGGCGCCGGCCCCCGCGCAGACGCCTTCGAGGGCGGCGACGATCGGCTGCGGGCAGGCCCGCATCGCCTTCACAAGATCCCCCGTCATGCGCGTGAAGCGCAGAAGGTCCGGCATCGTCATGCGCGTCAGGGGACCGATGATCTCGTGCACGTCGCCGCCGCTGCAGAAGTTGCCGCTGGCGCCACTGAGCACCACCGCGCGCACGCGCTCCGTGTAGGCAAGCGAGCGAAAAAGGTCACGCAGCTCCGCGTACGACTCGAAACTGAGCGGGTTCTTGCGCTCCGGCCGGTTCAGGGTGACGAAGCCGACGCCGTCCTCCACCCGCCAGAGAAAATGCTCCGCTACGTAACCTTCCTGCG
>CAXBRZ010000115.1:0-7756 GCA_963978075.1 uncultured bacterium
AGTTCCTGACGGGTTCATTGATGGACTATGCCATGCCACGCGCCACCGACTTGCCGTCGCTGACGACCGAATTCCATCCGGTTCCTTCGCCGAAGAATCCTCTCGGCGTCAAAGGCTCCGGCGAGTGCGGCGTGACTGGCTCACTGCCGGCGTTGAGCAACGCCATCTTGGATGCGCTGGTCCGCGCCGGCGCCAACCAGGCCATCAACCCCTACGCCATTGGCGGGCGCAGGCTGGCCCACCTCATCACCAGCCCGGCTGCCGTCGACTTCTTCGAGACGGCGCTCACCCGGGGCAAGGCCAACCTCAGCATCGAGGACGTCCAGGTGAGGCCGGGCAGCCCCGGGAGCGGTCAGCGCGTCGATGCGCTGAAGCTGTCCGAGACGGGCGCGACCCTGCTGGCGGTCGTCCGCGAGGGCACGCCCATCGTCCAGCCCCCGGGCGACACCGTCCTCCGCGATGGCGACCACCTGCTCTTCTTTGGCACCACCGACCAGCTCCAGGCCGCCACCTTGAAGGTCGGGCGCTGACCCTCCTGGGGCTGCTGCCAGCCTCGCGCGGATGAAATAGGTCGTGGGCTCCGACGTTGGGGGCGACCATGACCAAGACCACGACGAAGCTCTGGGTGATTCCTTCGCTGCTCCTCGCTGTGCCGGCGCTGGCGACGCCGGTCGTCAAGGGCGATGGCGCGTCCACCAGGGAGGGCCGCAAGCTCACCGAGGTTGCCGCCATCGACGCCTCCAGGGGCGTCGAGGTGACCCTCAAGCAGGGCGCCCCGGCCATCGAGGTCCTGCGGGAGGCCCACCGGGAGTGGTACCGGGAGTTCATGAAGCCGCGGGTGGCGGCCGGTCTCCTCCCGGCATCCGCGCTCGCCGGGTACCGCGAAGAGCCGATGTACCTGCCGGGCTCGCGTTTCGTGCCGCCCGGTCCGCAGGTCATGCGGGCGGCCTTGCCCGTGGTCTTTGACCTTTTGGAAGTCGAGCACGACCCATTTGTCCGTGCCGTGCTGGCCAGATGGCTGATCGGCTACCTGAACCCCTATCGGGAAGGAAACGAGCGGATGGCCCAGTTCCTGTCCAATGCATTTCTTGCCGCAGGGGGTTGGCAGTGGCGCACGGTCGAGGGCACGGAGCAGGACCGGTACGTCGACGCCATCGAGCGCGCCAACCTAAGCTACGACCTCGCACCGCTGGCGCAATTGCTGCAGGAGGGTCTACAGCCGGCGGCAAGGAGCCAACAGCCGTTCGCGAGAGCCGAGGCGACGCCCGTGTTCGGTGCAGAGTCGGCTGCTCCGACGCAGGCGGCGTTGTCCGATCCGCAACCGGTGCCACCGCCGATGCCGGTGGGGGCGGCCATGGTCCTCTCAGGCGAGGAAACGCACGCCATTCACTCCGGCGGCCGGCAAGAAGGATGCGAGACGACGGCAACGGGTTCCGCGCCGCCGCCGAGCGTTGCGGCGGCTATGGATCCCGTCACGGAATCCAACACGGCAGCGAGAAAACGCAAAGCGGCACGGCGCCGCTCGGGGAATGTGCCCGGGATCGCGCAGCTGGGCCTTTTCGGCGACTCCGACTGAGAAATCCGCGCCATGACTCGGGTCTCAGGCGGGCGCGTCGAAGCGGCGGATTTCAGCCAGCACCTGCTGCAATAGCGCTTCAAACGGCATGTCCCGGCTTGTCTCCTGCAGGAAGACCGGGTGGGCCTTGAACGCAAGTCCGGCGATGGCCACCGGCGAAGAAGGCAGGCGTGGGCTCCCGGGGTGTAACAGCGCTTTTTGCAAGAACCGGGCGGCTGCGCGCAGCGCCTCGTGCCTCTCTTCGTCGGCAGGCGAGGCGTAACTGAACCGCCAGGCTTGGATCCGTTCGTTGATCAGTGGCTTGTCTTCCCCGGCAGCATCGATTCCCGTGGCGGCGAACAGGCGACAATCGAAGTCCCTGCAGGTTTGCGGACGTATCGGATAAATGCTGCATTGCTTCCCGCACAGCATCGTGCAGCGTCCGTCCTCCAGCGGGACGGCGTAGCGCAGCCCTGTGGGTGCATTGGCCGGTGCGACGATGCTCTGCGGCGGAAACTTCGCTGCCGCGGCTGCGTCGCCGTCCCTGAGCGCCACCGGCCAACGGGAACTGCAGCAGCCCACGCAGGCTCCGCAGGGTACCTCGGCGCCCGCGGTGCCCCGCAGGACGGCTGCCATGTCGGCGACCCAGCGGCCCAGGTCGCCCGCGGCGACGGTTTGCGCCCCCGCGGCGGCAGGCGGGTCGAACGCGCCGGTTCCAGAGGTGTCGGGGGGGAGTGGGGTGGGCATGGGGTCGCGGCCGGACTGACGGGACGGAAAGTGCTGATACGGATTTTTTCATTTTTTGGTGAGTCCGGCCGAATAATCCTGTAACGTTTTATGGGTTGTCATCCTTCAAGAGCGAAGCCGACCTTACCGATGAATCCTGAGCGCCAGAACGAGCTGGCCCGATCAAGCTCCGCCGTGTCCGGCACGGCAGGACCCGTGGCGCCGGCCCAGGACCACTACGCCGCGTTGAGGGTGCTGGTCGTCGACGACGACCCGTTCATGCAGGAACTGACCAGTGAGGTGCTGGCAGGTCTCGGCGTGACCCACGTCCGTTGTGCGGCGGACGGAGAGGAGGCGTTGTCCGTCATTGACGATCGGGACCACCGGCCGGATGTCATCATCTGTGACATCGCGATGCCTGGCATGGACGGAATCGTCTTCATACGTCACCTTGCGTCGCGTGATTTTCGCGGCGCCATCATTCTGCTGTCCGCCTCGAGCGACCGGATCATCGGGGCTGTCGCGGACCTGGTGAGACAGCGCGAGATGCGTCTGCTCGGCGCCATGAGCAAGCCGATCAGTCCGAAGACTCTGGCGCGCCTCCTTGACGAAAGCATGGTGCCGAGCGTTGATCCGCAAGAGTCACGTCCCGGTGCGGGATTCAGCGCGATTCTGTCCGCCTCCGAAATAAGGCGTGGCCTCGAAGCGGGCAGTGTACAGATCTCCGTACAGCCCAAGATTGCCCTTGGTTCACGACGGGTGGTCGGTGCCGAAGCGCTCCTGCGCTGGCGTGACGAAGTGCGGGGGAGCGTGTCTCCGTCTGCCGTGGTCTCGAGTGCAGAGGCCGCGGGCCTTGTCGATGAATTGACCGCTGAAGTCTTCCGTCTCGCGGCCCGTTGCCAGGTGCAGACACGTTCCAGCGGTCACAACGTGTCGATGTCGGTCAATTTGTCGGTTGAAAACCTCGCCAGCCTGACATTGCCCGAGACGTTGCTGACGATTGCCAGGGAGGCAGGAGCCGACCCGCGGCGGATGACGCTGGAAGTCACGGAAAGCCGACTGATGGGCAATCTGGCCACTTCGCTCGAGGTGCTCGGAAGACTCAGTCTGGCGGGCTTCCGTCTGTCGATGGACGACTTCGGGACCGGCTATTCGACGCTGGAGAAACTCAAGCAGCTGCCATTTGACGAATTGAAGGTCGACCGCGCCTTCGTCTCCGGTGCGGCCACCGATACCGTGGCGCGTACCATACTGCGCTCCAGTATCGAACTCGGGCACGCCCTGGGTCTCACCGTGGTGGCCGAAGGTATCGAGTCGCGTGCGGAACTGGATCTGCTGGCAGGGCTCGGCTGCGACGAGATCCAGGGGTATTATTTTTCGCGGCCCATGCCGGCCGCCGAATTTCCCGGCTGGGTCGTCGCGTTCGAGCGGGATCAGGTCGTCAGGCGCTGACCGCGGGCGGTCCGGCGCTCAGTTCCTGACACGCGCGGTCCACGAGCGCACCAATCTGCGGGCTCAGCAGTCGGGCTTCGGTGACGTCTCCGGACGCGCAGGCCTTCTCGAGTGCTTCACAGTTTCTCGCGAGGCCGCGCGCGCCCACCGTCAGCGCGGCCGACTTCATCCGATGCGCGACCTGCTCGGTGCGCCCCAGATCCCCGTTGCCGAGGTGCCGCAGGACCTCGGCGTAGGAGGCGGTGCTGGCGGCGACGAACTTCGCGGCAAACCGCGCAATTTTCTCAGGCTCGTCTCCGAGCAACCCTGCCAGCACCTCAAGGTCGACGGTCCGCGCCGAATGCGGGGTAATGTCCTCGAGGTTTGCCGGGTGGGTCCAGCGGTTCAGCGTGGCAAACAGGCGCGAGGGTTCGATGGGCTTGGCCTCGAAATCGTTCATGCCGGCGGCAAGGCAGTCGGCCCGGTCTTCGTGGGAGGCATTTGCGGTCATGGCGATGATCGGCAACTGTGCGAAGCGGGTCTGCGCCCGGATGCGCCGCGCGGCCTCAAGTCCATCCACTTCCGGCATCTGCACATCCATGAGCACCGCATCAAACGGACCGCTCAGGCTCACCGCATCGAGCGCGGCAAGGCCATTGGACACCACGGTCACCTCGATGCCGGCGGATTCAAGCAGTTCGGCGGCAATCTGTTGGTTGACCGGATTGTCCTCCGCCAGCAGGACCCGGAGGCCGCGCAAGGTGTCGGGTCGTTCGGCCGGTGCCGCTCGGGGGTCGGTCGCAGCAGTTGCGCTCGCCGCCCCCTGCCGTCTTACTTCAACCGTGAACCAGAAGGTGCTGCCCGATCCCGGGACACTCGTAAATCCGATATCCCCGCCCATCTGCTGCGCGAGTCTCTTGGAAATGGCAAGGCCAAGCCCAGTGCCGCTGTAGTTTCGCGTCGTGGCACCGTCTCCCTGCGAGAAGGCCTCAAACAGTCGGGGGGCCTGTTCTGCGGTGATGCCGATCCCGGTGTCCTGCACCAGAAAGCGCAGCAGCAGGGAGTCCTTGAGGACCGCATCGACGACGCAATTCACGGTCACGGCTCCCTGCCGGGTGAACTTTACGGCGTTGTTGCACAGGTTGATCAGGATCTGCTCAAGCAGATGCGGGTCGCCTTCCACCTCGTCGGGCACAGCGTCGGCCTTGAGGGCCGAAAACCGCAGGCCTTTCTGCTCTGCCAGCGTGCCGATCATCGAGCGGAGGTTGCCGTAAATGCTCCTGAAATTGACCGCCGTGCGTTCGACCTGTACGGCACCCGCCTCGATTTTTGAAAAGTCCAGCACATCGCTGATCAGGTCCATCAGGTGGCGTGCGCTGGTGACGGTCTTGTCGAGATAGTCACGTTGCCGCGCAGTGAGCTCCGTCTGCAGGCACAGGTGGGTCAGGCCAAGAATGGCGTTCAGGGGGGTGCGGATTTCGTGACTGACGTTCGCGATGAAGGCGCTCTTGGCCGAGGTGGCCGCTTCGGCCTGCTCCTTGGCCTGTGCAAGTTCGGCGGTGCGGCGCTGCACATTTTCCTCAAGCGCAGCCTTCTGCTCGAGCAGTGCCTGCGTGAACCGCTTGCGCTCGGTGGTGTCGGCCTGCACCGAAATGAATCGCTCGACTTCCCCCGCGGTATTGCGGATCGCGGTGATGTGCACATTCACCCAGTAGGGTTCACCGGCGCGGGTGTAGTTGAGCAATTCCTGCTGTACGGACTCGCCCTTGCGCAGAGACGCCCGGATACTCGCGACGGCACGGTGATCGGTGCCGGGTCCCTGCAGGAGGCGTCCGGGTATGCAACCCCGAATCGCCGGGAGGCTGTAACCGGTACGCGCCTCGAATGCCCGGTTGACCCATTCGATTCGGCCGGCGGCATCCGTGATGACGACCATGTTGTCGGTCGAACTGGCGACGATGGAGAGTTTGGCCAGTTCGTCCTGGGCAAGTTTTTCCTGCGTCACGTCGCGCAGGACGCCGACCGCTCCGCCCTCCTGGATGGGCGAAAGGGACAGTCTGACCCACCGGATCTGCCCGTCCGGCCGTTCCAACCTCAACGGCACGTCTTCGGCGTCTGACGACGCCACCGACGCCGGCAGTTCCAGATAGTCCTGCAAGCGGTCGCCGGCCGCGTCGGCGGGGCTTACGCCCATCAGGGCTTCCCATGCGTCGTTTAGAAACACGAGGCGACCGCTGCCGTCGGTCTCGAACACGACGTCATGCAGCAACTCGACCCGCCGCCGCATCCGCTTTTCCGCTTCGACCAGCGCTTCGGTCAGGCGGTACGTCGCCTCGACGTGCAGGTCGGTCGTGAGGGTACGCGGGTCAGCCGTCGGGTCGGTCATGAAAAGCGCGGCACTCCGGCGAAATCTCAGGCACCGACGCCCAGTTCGGCGAGGACTTCGCGGCTGGTCTTGGCGCGCCCATACAGCGGGAAGACGTTCTCGCAAAAGAACTTCTGCTCCGTTTCGGTTCTCGCCGAGGTGCAGTCAGAGAGGATGGTGACGTTGTAGCCTCGCTCGTAGGCGGCCCGTCCGGTGGAATCGATGCACAGGGAAGTCACCATGCCCGCCACGAGGACGTCACGAATCCCGCGTCCGCCCAGCACGTCGCTCAACCGCGTGTCCGAAAACGCATTGAAGCCCACTTTGCCGGTGACGTAGTCGATGCGTTCACCGAAGGCGAGCAATTCAGGAATCGTGTCGGCGCCGGTGGAACCGCTTCTGAAGGCTCCGGAGTCCTTGATGGCGTGCAGGATGCCCACCGGGGCGGCGAGGGCACGGTAGTCGGGTGTCAGGACGATGGGCGTCGAGATCAGGCTCACCGGGGTGGGAGCGAGGCTTCGCAGCAGGGCAAGCGATGCCGCCAATACCGCATCGACGCTGGACGCGGGTTCGATCACGCCGCGCAGGATCCCGTCCTTGGCAAAGTAATCATTTTGGTAACCCACCATGATCAACGCTGTGGTCGCAGGATTCATCGGATGTTCTCCCGTTGTCGGGGCCCCGCGTCATTGCGAAGCCCCCAAGCTGTGAGCCTACCACGAACCGCATCCCGGGCTAGCCGGCAGCCTCGGGGGCGAACTGACGTGGGTCCGTGGGTTCCGGAAGTGGCCGTCGTGGTGTGGGCGGCAGGGAACGGCAGGATACCCCGTCTCTGGCGGTCAGCTCTTGGCGGCGGCACGCACCACGTAGCCAAGCAGCATGATGCCTGCGCTGGCCAGTCCGAAAAACAGCGGCATGCGTTGGGCGGGAATGAAGGCCATGGCCAGCACGATGCAAAGCATCGTGAGGATGGTAAGGCGGGTCAGCCACGGGTAACCCCACATCCGTACCTTCAGCCGCTCGGGCGCTTCCGCCTCCAGGGTCCGGCGCAATCGCAATTGCGCGAGCGCAATGAACAGGTAGACGAAGATCGCAACGGTGCCGTACGAATCGACGAGGAATTTGAAGATCCTGTCGGGCGACACGTAGCTCATGACCACGGCAAGATATCCGAGCACCGTGCTCAGGAGGATCGCGCGCACCGGCACGCCGCGCGGGTTGAGCTTCTGGATCCAGCGCGGCGCATCGCCGCGCGTCGCCAGCGCCATCAGCATGCGCGACGAGGCGAAGAAGCCGCAATTGAGCGCAGAGAGCACCGCGGTCAGGATGATGGCATTCATGATCTGTGGCGCCGCAGGAATGCGCAATGCAGTCAGTGCGTTCACATAAGGCTGTGCCATGCCGGGCGAGTTCCAGGGCAGGACGCTGACCACTATGAGGATCGAACCGACATAGAAGACAAGCACACGGGAGATCACCGACTGCGTCGCGCGTGCTACCGCACGCTCCGGTTCCACCGACTCTGCCGCAACGATCGTGACGATCTCGGAGCCGAAGTAGAACCCTGTGGCCGCGACTGCTCCCGTGAGGATCGGGACCACTCCGTTGGGCGCAAAGCCACCGTGTGAAGTCAGCTGGACGAACCCGCCGGCGACCCCGGGGTACAGCCCCAGTATGGC
>CAXBRZ010000116.1:0-7725 GCA_963978075.1 uncultured bacterium
GACCACCTCGCGGAGGCGTGGCGTCGCGTCGCCGCGAAGCTCGCGCACCACAAGAACGTCATCGGCTTCGATCCGCTGAACGAGCCGTACTGGGGCACCTACGGCATGACGGGCTACGAGCAGGATCGCTTGTTGCCGCTCTACACGAAGATCGTGACGCGCGTGCGCAGCGAGGCGCCCGCGTGGCTCGGCGTAAATGTCCCGGCCGTTCTGGCCGACAAGCGCCCACTCGGCAGTGGCAAGCCCGACCCCGTCAAGACGCGCCTCGCCAATCCCCACCGCCTCCAGTTCCCGTACCGCATTGGGCTGCAAATTGATGCCCACCCCAAGGGGACGCATCTCCCGAGCAGACTCAAGCACGAGGCAGGGCACGCCGATCTCGTGCAGTGTCAGTGCGGTGAAGAGTCCGCCGATTCCGCCGCCAGCAATCACGACCGGTCTTGGGTCCATGCGCTACCTTCCGTTCTTGCAGGCGGTGCCTGCCGGACAGCGCGATGTGCACTGCGTCACGATTGTAGCGGCCCGGGGACGCAGACACATGACGCGGAAGGGTTCGCTGCCTATATAGTTCGGGAATCTTCCCCGGCGCCCCGCAAAAGGGCCTTTCATTGATGGACACCAAGAGCGCAGGCGCCCCCAACCCACCGTCGAACGCCGACGTCTTCGACACGATCTACCGCGAGGGCCGCTGGGGGCAGGGAGCGGATCCGTTCTACTCGGGCAGCGGCTCCCGTACCGAGGCCATCGTGGCGCCGTACGTAGCCGCCCTTAGGGCCTACTTCGCCCGTTTTCCCACACCCCCCTCGCTCGTGGACCTTGGCTGCGGTGACTTTCACGTCGGCGCGCAGTTGCGGGATGCCTGCAGTCACTATGTGGCGGGGGATGTGGTGGCGGCCTTGATTGACTACAACACGGAGCGCTATCGGGAGCTCGACGTGGAATTCCGCGTGCACGACCTCACCCGTGACACGCCGCCCGTCTGTGACGTGCTGACGATCCGCCAGGTGCTGCAGCACCTGAGCAATGACGACATCCGCGCGGGCCTTCTGCGGCTGCGCGGCCGTTGCCGAGTACTGATCGTGTCAGAACATGTCCCCGCCACCGCCGGTTTCCCGGCCAATCTGGACAAGCCAAGCGGCGGCTCGATCCGGCTCGACTTCGGCAGCGGTGTGGACCTTGCCGCGGCGCCGTTTCACCTACCCTTCAGCAAGGCGGAAGTCCTTTGCGAGGTGCCCGAATACGAGGGCGTCGTGCGCACCATCGCTTACACGCTCGCGGCCGAGGGCTGGGAAACGCTGGAAGCGGCTGGCACGCCCGCACGCACTTTCGCCCTCATGACGCACCACGGCTCACTCGTCACTTTCACGAAAGGCACGCTTGCACTCGGTCACTCGATGCCGGACCCTGACGCCGGCACGCCGCTGCTCGTGCGCAAGACCAACGGTGGCTGGACCATCGATGCCTCTTCTTCGGGGCTGGACGCGAACCAGACCCGGGCGTTCTCGCACCTGCAGATCGATGGCGACTCCGGCAAGGGCTACCCGTACGTCAGTCTGAAAACCCACGACGGAGTCCTCTCGGCGGAACCGACCCGCTCCAAGTTGGCCATCCGACCTCAAATCGCCGAGTGGGAGCGCTACCGGCTGACACCGGGAGACCCGGGTTCCCTTAAATCCCTGCGCGGTGCGCGCACCCCTGTCTGGCCTGCGGCCGGCACAATCCCGCACACCCTGCACCAAACCTTCGCCACCGCCCACCTGCCGCCCGCCCTCACAGATTCTGTGGCGCGGCTGCGCGCGATGAACCCAGGCTTTGCCTACCGGCTCTGGACCGATGCGGACATTCCCGACTACCTGCACACGCATTACGGGCAGGAGATTCGCGACGCGTATCTTGCGATCAACCCGATCTACGGTGCCGCGCGCGCGGACCTGTTCCGCTATCTCCTCATCTATCGTGAAGGCGGCGTCTACCTCGACATCAAGTCCGGTTGCAGGGTGCCGTTGGCCTCCCTCCTCGTGCCCAAGGACGCTTTCCTCCTCTCACAATGGCAGGACGATGGCCGCGGCGCGGAGCACTGGTGGGGCGCCCATCCGGAGCTGTACAACTTCCCAGGCGGCGAGTTCCAGCAGTGGCACGTGATCGCCGCGGCAGGACACCCGCTGCTCGAGTCGGTCATCAACCGGGTTCTGGCCAACCTTGCGTCCTACGACGCTGCGGTGAACGGTGTAGGCCGCACGGCAGTGCTGCGCACCACAGGCCCCATTGCCTACACCCTCGGCATCCTCGCCCGCCTGTCGGATGCCCCTCACCGACGTTTCGAGTCGGCCGAGGCTCTCCTCTACAGCACGGTCGGCGACCATGGCCGGTTTTTCGCGCGGCACTACTCCTCGATCGAGGAACCGCTGGTCCGGCACCGCACGCGCTAAAGCCCGCAACCGGTCCAGCGCCACGCACCTGCCCGGGTCGTTTCCGCACCCCCGGCCGTGCGCCCCCGTCATCCGCACTCCCAAGAACCGCCAACGGCACAAGCCGCCCACCCACGCGACGGCCATCACGGTGACGGTCCCGCGCCCAGACGCCACGAGCCCACGGACTTAAAAATCCTGCTCTGAAATTTTTAATACAGATTCAAATAATTGTTTTAAATATTATTTCAATGTTTTTACTTCTTTTCAAAAAAAGCGATTAAAACGTGCAAGACCACCCCCCGGTGCGTTCGCGCACAGTGGGTGGCACGTCATTTGCGGCGTTAGAGGTCAGCGGACGGGGCCGAGAAAGCTCTCCACATCCCGGTTGAATCGCTCGGCCTCATCCACAAACAGGGCATGACCTGCCTGCGGGTAGAGGGCAATCCAGGCATCCGGACGGCGGGATTTCAAAGCGTCACCCTGCTCGGCAAACTTCGGCCGGATGGCATACATCACCGGAACGTCCGCGCGATACAGCGCATCGCGGTAGTACTCGCGGGGATACGGCTTGGCCAAAAGTTCCGCCGCCACGGGGTCGGGCACCCGTAGGACCGACGCTTCGGTGGCCGACAGCAGGGCCGGCGGCGGGGATTGGGCGAACAATCCGCGCACAAAGGCCCGCAACCGTTCCAGACGATGCGTCCGCTTCGAGGCGCCTGTGGCGGAGGCGGCCGGGGGCCGCGCCTCGCCGATCGAGTTGTCGATCAGCACCAGACCCGCCAGACCCTCCGGGTGATACCGCTCGACGTAATCGAGCCCCTCCATGACACCAAGGGACCAGCCCATGAGCACAAAACGGTGCGGCGACAGTTCGGCGACGAATTCCGCGATGTCGCGGGAGCGGCGCTCGGCAGAATGGGAACCGTGGGCAAGTTCCGAATCCCCCTGCGAGCGAGGGTCGAGCACCACCACCCTCCGCCCCGCAGACAGTCCTGTCAGCTGCCTTTCAAACAAGCGTGCCGGCATCAGCCAGCCGGGAATGACCACGAGCGCGGGTTCGCCCTGGCCGGCGGAGAGGTAGTGCAGACGCACGCCGTCAGAGGTGCGGAACTCGTGATCCTCAATCGGGACGCCTGGCGCCGGCGTCGCGCGAACGGCGCCCGCCCCCAGCACCACGGCCCCGATGGACAACGAGGCGCCAAGGCAAGCCGTCATGCGGGATGAGGAACGGGAGGTGGCCTTCAATGTTTCCTTCCGGAGTCCGGACTATCGCCATGATAAGGCTGCCAAGGAGGACGGCAACCGGCACCGCCCTCTTCGCCTGGCCTCGCGCCCACACACCGGCGACTTATCGGTGTGCCCGAGAGCACGGCATGCGACACTCGGACGATTGCCAGGATCACTCCCGTACGTCGGACGCCATGTCGAACTCAACGCCTCAACCCGTACTGCGAACCGTCGACATCATCAGTCTCATCGTCGGCACCGTGATCGGCGGCGGCATTTTCAAGGCGCCTGCCATCGTCGCCGCCTCGCTCGACAGCATCGGCTGGGTCGTCGGGGCATGGCTGCTCGGCGGCCTCGCCTCGGTCATCGGAGCGCTGTGCTACGCGGAACTCGCCACTGCCTACCCCGACACGGGCGGTGAGTTCCACTTCATCGGGCGCGCCTACGGGTCGCGTCTGGCCTTCCTGTATGCGTGGGCCCGCGCCACCGTGATCGTGCCCGGCTCCATCGCCGGACTTGCCGTGACGTTGGGCGATTATCTGGCGCCGGTCCTGCCACTGGGCGAGCATGCGGCGACACTCTGGGCGGTGTTCATGATCGTGGCGCTCAGTGTGCTGAACTCGCTCGGCATCCGACCGGCGCGCACGGCGCAGAACCTGTTCGCGTTTGTCGAAATCATCACCGTCTGTGCGATCGTCGTGGCCGGTGTCGTCGGTCACAACCACACGCAGGCCGTGCCCGACGTAACCCTGCCCGAAGGTGGTGCTCATCTCGGCCTTGCGATGGTATTCGTGCTTCTGACCTACGGCGGCTGGAACGAGGCGGCGTACATCTCGGCGGAAGTGGCCGACGGGCGCCGCGGCATCCTGAAGGGTCTGCTCCTGGGCCTTGGAACCGTGACGGTGCTGTACGGCCTCATCAACGGGGCGTACCTGTGGGGCCTCGGACATGCGGGTGTGGCGGCCTCCGCCGCACCGGCGGCCGACCTCTTTCGCCTTGCCTTCGGGAGGCAGTCCGGCACGTTGCTCGGTGCGATCGTCGCGTTCTCCTGCATGAAGGCCATCAGCGCGACCATCTTCTTCGGCGCGCGCAGCAACTACGCGGTCGGGCGGAACTGGCGGCTCTTTTCGTGGCTCGGTCACTGGCACGAGAGCGGCGCTCCCAGGCGGGCGATCGCCGTTCAGGCAGTGTTGTCGCTCGCCCTGGTTTTCCTCGCCGCCTTCACGCGCAACGGCTTCCAGGCCATCGTGGAGTTCGAGGCGCCCGTGTTCTGGTGCTTTATCCTGCTGGTTGCCACCGCGCTTTTTGTGCTGCGCCGGCGCGAAGGGTTGCCGGCCGGCGCGTTTGCCGTGCCGCTCTACCCGCTGCTGCCGGCACTCTTTGTCTGCAGCTCGGGCGCCCTGCTATGGTCGAGCCTGTCCTACACCGGCCTCGGTGCCCTCTTCGGGGTGGTCCTGCTGGCTGCCGGCATCGTGCCCCTTGCCCTCGAACAGCGGCTGACCGCTCGCCCGGCTGGCCAGTAAGGCTCAGAACGTGACCCGGACGATCGAAAAGTCGTCGTCGAGCGGCCCCTCGCCATGTCGCACTCGGGCCCAGTCGAAGAGGTCGGCCAGTCCGCTGGGCCGCGTGCCCGCCTCGCGCATGTAACCCGCAAAGTCCTCGAAGGTACCTTCCGACCCGTCGGTGGCACGTATCTCGAAACACCCGTCGCAGAGCACGAGGAGCGTCGAACCCTCCGCGACTTCCACCGTCTCGGCGGCGTACTCAAGATCGGGCATCACGCCGACAATGAGGCCGGGCGAGCGCAGTGCGGTCGTCGCCGACTGCCCGTCCGGCCCTGGCGGCCCGAGCAGCAGCGCCGGCGGATGACCACCACTGGCGTGGCGTAGCTGCCGGCTCGAGGTCCGGTAGACCCCGTACCAGAGTGTGAAATACATGTCGTTGTGCTTCTCGCAGAGGAAGGCATTGCTGATACCGGCAAGCACCGCCGCGGGGTCGCGGAAATCCACTCCCGGCAGAGCCTGCGAGCGCATGACGTTGATCGCCGTGACGGCGAGCAGGCAGGCGCCGACACCGTGGCCGCACACGTCGAGCAGATAGACGGCAAAATGTTCGTCGTCGATCCAGTGATAGCCGAAGGCATCGCCGCCGAGCTCAGTCGACGGCTGATAGAACCAGTCCACCTTGAGTGGCGCGGCCAATGGTTCTGGAAAACTCGACTGCACGTAATGAAATGCCTCGGCCAGTTCGTGGTCGAGACGCTTCTGTGTGCGCTCCAGCCGCTCCTTTTCCTCCTGCAGCTGCCGGACACGCAGGACATCCAGGTCGCGCAGACGCTTCTTGTCGACCGATGAGGTCACCCGGGCGCGCAACAGCGTCGGGTTGTAGGTCTTTGGAAGGTAATCCTCGGCACCCGCCTCGATGCAGCGGACGGCCGTATCGATCTGCTCGGTGCTCGAGATCACGATCACCGGCAGTCGCTGCAGCGAAGCGTCCTGCTTCATGACCTGCAGCAACTCGGTGCCACTCATCACCGGCATTTCGATATCGAGCAGCATCACATCGAACGACTCGGCACGTATTTTTTCCAGCGCCTCCTGACCATTGCCGGCCTCTGCGACCGACTCCACACCGATCTCGCGCAGGGCCTTGATCAGACCAAGACGCATCAGCCGGCTGTCGTCGACGATGAGTACCCGTGCAGACGACAGCAGCGTCGGCGAGCCTTGATTCGACTGCATAGCATCACTCATGAGGCAGATCCGTTCCTTGAGGCTGTCCGTCCCGACGCCTGAGCGGCACGAGACGCGAGAGCTTGGCGGTGAGCACGGCGCCCTCGCAGGGCTTGAGCAGGTAATCGCGTACCCGCAGGCGGGCCGCCGCGCTCAGCACCGACGGGGACTCGTTGGCGGTGAGCATGACCACTACCACCTTGGAAATGGCCGGGTCCGCCCGCAGCTCGCGCAGGAACCCGAGCCCATCCATCACCGGCATGTTGTAGTCAAGTAACACAAGGTCCGGAGGCCCGGCGCGCACCGCACACAGACCCGCGGCCCCGTCGGCCGCCTCCTCGATCGCGCAGTCGTACGGCGCCAGCAGGGTCGCGATGGCGCGACGCTGCAGACTACTGTCATCGACGACGAGGATGCGCACCGTCACCGGCTTGCCTCCACCGTCATGGACAGAACGCCTTCTGCAGTCCGCCAGGCGCCTTTCACGATCACTTCCCCCTGCCACCCCGGATCCTGCACCGACGGGACGCCAAGCGTAAGGTGCGTAGTGACCAATCTCCCGGCCATGCGCCCTGCAAGCAGGTTCAGGCACTCCGCGGTGGCCTCGCCGGCCTCGGCACCCGTCTGCAGTGGCGCTGCACCCAGACGTTGGGCCACGAATGCCGCGAGCGGCAGATCCATTGTCAGCACCGCTTGCAGTGGTTGCGAACCCGCGCGCAAGGGCATCACGGCCGTCACGCCCTGAACCGACGAACCGACCGAGATCGGTTCGGTGACAAGGCCCCAGCCGCGACCAAAGACCGTCTGCACGGTGGTCTCCAAGACCGCTCCCCAATCCGGCGAGGTACTCACGCCCCCTCCCGGGAATTGAGGGCAGCGAGAATCGCCTGCGGCATCTCCTCGAGGGAGGCGACCTGGCCGGCAGCACCGATGCGGATCGCCGCCTGCGGCATGCCGAAGACGACACAGGACTCTTCGGACTCGACGAGTGTGGGCGCACCGGCATTGCGCAGGAGCGCCATCCCGCGTGCACCGTCCGCCCCCATGCCGGTCAAGAGGACGGCGACCGCCTCGCGGCCCACCGCTTCGGCCGCAGAACGGAACAGGACGTCCACCGAGGGACGGCAATGGTTCACCGGTGGCGACTGAGTGAGGTGGACGCGCAACGTGGTGCCGCTACGCACGAGCACGGCGTGGAAATCGCCGGGCGCGACAAGACACAGCCCGCTGCGCAACTCGTCTCCCTCCTTCGCCTCGCGGACCTCGAACGGCGTAAGCCGGTCGAGGTGCTCCGCCATCACCCGCGAGAAGTGCGCCGGAATATGCTGCACGACAACCATCGGCGGCGAGTCGGC
>CAXBRZ010000117.1:0-7721 GCA_963978075.1 uncultured bacterium
CCGACCGAGCCTTGGCCGGGGATGCAGGGATAGATCTCCTGCTCGAGCAGCGTCATGAGCGCCTTCAGGGTCTTCAGGCGGATGCCCGAATAACCCTGCGCGAGGCTGGCGATCTTGAGCACCATGATGAGACGCACGACCGCATCGGGCAGCAGGGGGCCGGTGCCTGCGGCATGCGACAGGACGATGTTGCGCTGCAGGGTGCGAAGGTCGTCCTTCGGAATGCGCGTTTGCGCCAGCAGCCCGAAACCGGTGTTGATGCCGTAGGCGGTCTCGTCGTTGTCGATGACCCGTTCGACCACCGCGGTGCTGCGTTCGATGGCACCAAGCGCGGAGGCGGTCAGTGTGATCCGTACCGGCTGGCGATAGACGCGCCGCAAGGTGGCGAGATCCAGATCGGAGTCTCCGATCGACATTCGCAGGCGGGGAGTGGCGGAGGTCGGTTTGGCCATGGGATCACCGGATCGGACAGGGGGCGCCCGTGGCGCTGTGCCGGCCATTCTATCGGAGGTCCCTTCGCCGTGCGGCCCCGATGAGCGGCGCCCGAGCCTTTGCGGTTGGATATAGTACGGCCCTGCCGGATGCATCCGCATCCCGTTCCACCCTGCCGCAGGAGTTCACATGTTTTCCCACGTCATGATCGGTGCCAACGACCTTGAGCGCGCCAAGGCTTTCTACGACCCGGTGCTCGCTACCCTCGGTATCGGTCCCGCGGTGATGGACGGTCACCGGATGTTCTATCGCAGCAAGACCGGCGTGCTCGCCATCACGAAGCCCATCAACGGCGAGCCGGCCACCGCAGCCAATGGCTTCACACTGGGGTTCGTGGCCGACTCACCGGAGCAGGCGGATGCCTGGCATGCGGCCGGCCTCGCGGCCGGGGGCACAACCTGCGAGGGCCCGCCGGGCGTGCGCGAGGGCAACCTCGGCAAGCTGTACCTCGCCTATCTGCGCGATCCGGACGGCCACAAGCTCTGCGTGCTGCACCGGATGTAATTGCCGGTGGGCGCGACAGGGGTGCGTGCGCAATCCCCTTGGGGTATCGTGCGCGCCCCTGCGGAGTCCCCTGTGTCGCATCGCCTGATCACCGCCCGTGCTTCCTTTGAAGCGGCCCGCACGCTCGGCCGTTCGGCGGACGCGCGTCGGCGGCGCCGTCACGGCCACGGCTTTGTGGTCGACGTCAGTGCGCCGCAGGTGGCGGGCGACACCGATATCGAGATGCGTCTGTCCGCAGCCGTCGCCGCGGCCGTCGCACCCTACGACTATGCGGATCTCGATGCCCTGCTCGCGGATCCCGACGATGCCGTGATTGCGGAAAGCCTCGCCGCCGCACTGGCCGGTTTTGCGGACGCGTCGGTCATGCTGGCGCCGACGTCCGCGCGGCGGCTCGAGCGATCGGCAGGCGGTTCGCTCGTCTACGCCTGCCGATACCGGTTCGAGGCCGCGCACTTCCTGCCGCATGTGCCATTGGGCCACAAGTGCGGTCGTCTGCACGGCCACTCGTTCGAAGTGCTGATCCGCGTGAGCGGCGCGGATTACGCGGCCATCGACGCCGCCTGGCAACCCTACGGCGAGTTGCTGTCGCATCATTGCCTGAACGATCTTGCCGGCCTTGAAAATCCCACCAGCGAGTGTCTCGCGCAGTGGCTGTGGGCGGCGCTCAAGGATCCCCTGCCAACCCTTCTGACCGTCACGGTCTACGAGACGGGACGTTGTGGCGCGACCTTCGACGGGCAGTTGCATTCCATCTGGCGGGCGATGACCTTCGATGCGGCGCTCGAGCGCACCGACGCGCCGCCCGACGATCCGCGCCGCCGTACACACGGTCATACCTATGGCCTGCGGCTGCACCTGTGCGGGCCGCTCGATCCTCAGCTAGGCTGGGCGCTTGATTTTGCGGACGTGCAGCGACTGTTCGCGCCCGTCTATGAAGCACTCGATCACCGCGCGCTGTCCACCGTCGAAGGGTTGTCTACCCAGTCGACGGCAGCGCTGGCGGACTGGATCGAGGCTGCGGCCCGCGAGCGCCTGCCGGCCGTCTGTCGCGTGGACCTTGAGGAGACACCGGGTCACGGCGTCATCCTGCACTCGCACGGACCGGTACCCTTCCCGGTCTGAGCAGACCGGGCTTAGGCCAACGCAAGGTCGGCGAAACGCGTCAGGTAATCACTCGCGTTGCCATAGCGCAGTGTCGCGGCCGTCAGTCGACGGAAGTGGTGGCTGACTTCCATTTCCTCCGTCACACCCATGCCGCCGTGCAGTTGCACGGCTTCCTCGCCCAGATGCCGGGCGGTTTCCGCGAGCAGCACCTTGAGCGCCGCTGCTGAACGGCGGCGGTCATGATCGCTGCCACCGAAACGCGCCGCCGTGACCCACAGCCAGGTACGCAACTCCTCGAGTCGTGACAGGCAACTGACCACGCGGTGCTGCAGCGCCTGGAACCGCCCGATCGGTCCGCCGAACTGCTGGCGCGTCTTGAGGTACTCGATCGTCAGTGCCATGGTGCGTTCGGCACAGCCAAGCGTGTCGGCCGCGAGCGCAAGGATCGCCAGATCCTCCAGCCATTCGATGGCCGGTGGATCCGCCGTGACCCATACGTCGCTGTCCGGCACGAGGACACCATCGAACGTGAGGTCGGCTGCGGTCTGTCCGTCCATCGTCCGCAGCGTGTCGAGGCGTAGTCCCTCCGCCGTAGTTGGCACGCTCACGAGCATCGGCGCGCCGTCAGGGTCCTGCGTCACGGCACAGACGAGATGGCTTGCGCATGGCGCGTGGTAGACCACCGCGGCGCGTCCCGTCAGGCGCAGTCCTTCGGACGTGGCCGTGGCGCGAATGGATGTCGCAGGATCGCCGACGACCGGGACCAGAATAAGCGATCCCTCCGCAAGCCCCGCCGCCAGGGACTGGCGGTTCGCAGCCCCGGCATAGCGGGCGAAGGCCGCGTTGCCCACGAGCGCACTGGTGACGGGCTCAAGGAGCAGCGCGCTGCCGGCACTGCGGCAGAGCAGAGCAAGCTCTACCGCTCCGCCCCCGAGGCCGCCGTCGACCTCGCGCAGCACGCTGGCCGGAACGCCGAGGCCGGAGAGGGTATTCCATAAGTCTTGCGACCAGCCCTCTGCTGAGCGAAGCGTCTCCTTGCGCCGATCAAAGCCGGCTTCCTCACCAAGGCAACGATCCAGCGTCTCGCTCAGCAGTCGCTGTTCTTCCGTCAGACTGAAATCCATCGCCGACTCCTCAAAGACCGATCGTCATCTGCGCCACGATGTTGCGCTGGATCTCGTTGGATCCACCATAGATCGACAGCTTGCGCAGGTTGAGATACGCCGCGGCAACTCCCCGCGTGCGGTCGTCGTGAGCGGGTGCCGCTGCTGCAGCGCTGCCCATCTTGAGACCCTCGGTGCCGAGGGCCTCGAGGGTGAGCGTGCTGATGGCCTGGCGTATCTCGCTGCCGCGGATCTTGAGAAGCGACGGCGTCGTCAGGTCCGCAGCGGTCGAGGAGAGCATCCGAAGGTTCGTATACTCAAGGACCTCAAGGTCGATGGCGAGCCGCGCCAGGCGACGGCGGAAATCGGTGTCCTCGAGCAGTGGTCGTCCATGCCGGATCGTGCCGCGCGCAATCCTCAGCAGCCGCTCGAAGTCCCGCTTGGACCAGGGCACGCCGGCGATGTTGGTGCGCTCGTGCATGAGCAGGAACTTGGCGATTGTCCAGCCGTCGTTCTCGGCACCGATGCGCTGCGCAAGAGGCACCCGGACGTTGTCGAAGTAGATGTCATTGACCTCGTCTGTACCGTCCAAAAGACGGGTCGGGCGTACGGTAATGCCCGGCGAACGCATGTCGATGAGGATGATCGAGATGCCGCGTTGGGCCTTGACATGGGGGTCCGTTCGGACGAGGCAGAACATCCAGTCGGCATGTTGCCCAAGGGTGTTCCAACACTTTTGGCCATTGACGATGTAATGGTCGCCTTCCACCACGGCGGAAGTCCGCAGCGAGGCCAGATCGGACCCTGCGGCCGGCTCGGAATATCCCTGGCACCACCAAGTGTCACCCGTGAGGATGCCGGGCAAGAACCGCTGCTGCTGCTCGGGCGTGCCGAAACGCATGAGTACGGGCGCCAACATGCGCAGGCCAAACGACAATTGGGGTGGTGCCCCCGCCAGCGCACATTCCTGTTCGAACAGGTGCTGGCGCAGCGGCGAGGCATTCTGGCCGCCAAACGCGGCCGGCCAGTGGATCGCGCCGTAGCCATGGGCATTGAGCGTGGCCTGCCAGAAGCGCATGTCGGCGGGCTCGAGCCGTCCGCCGTTCAATTGCCGTGCGGCAAGCTCGGTGGGCAGGTGTGCGGCCACGAAGGAGCGTACCTGCTCCTGGAAGGCGCGGTCCTCTGCCGACAGGTCAAGGTTCATTTTGCCTCCGCGTAGCGCTTCACGAGGCGGTACAGGAATTCCCGTCCCTCCAGGAGCGACTGCACGGAGATGTACTCGTTGAGGCCGTGGATGTTGCCGAGGTCCGGCCCCATGAAGACCGGCTCGATGCCGTAGGTGGGAATGCCTGCGGCGTTGAGGAAGGCACCATCGGTGGCGCCGGGCTGCAGCATCGGCAGCACCGGCACGCCGGGCCAGAATTCCGCGGTGAGTTCCTCGATCGGCTTCAGGATCGACGGGCCGAGCGGCGGCGGCTTCGGCGTGGATCCCGAGGCGCGGTCGACGCCACGTTCGTTGGGCAGGGTGACGGCAATGCTCGGATCGGCCACCACCTGCTCGAGCGTCTTGCGGATGGTCTCGGGCGGGACTCCGGGGTAGATGCGGCAGTTGACGTTGGCGCGCGCACGCTGCGGCAGGGCGTTGGGCGCGTGGCCTGCCGACAATTGCGTCGCCACGCACGTCGTGCGCAGCATTGCGTGCCACGACACATCCGCCGCCGATACGGTGGCGATCGCCTTCTGGTCATCGGGATTTCCCAGGAAGGCGTTCATGGCATCCGCGACGGCGCGATTGCCTTTGGCCGCCATGACCTTGGCCATCGCCGTGAAATAGGCGCGGTTGGCATCCCCGAACTGCGCCGGGAATTCATACTGGCCGATGCGGGTGAGTGCCGCGGCGAGCGCATAGATCGCGTTGTCCTTGCGCGGACGCGAGCTGTGGCCGCCGGGGTTGGTCACCTCAAGCTGGAAGTTGACGGGCAGCTTCTCCGCCGCCTCGACTTCCAGTGCCACGCGATGTCCCTCGGCGTCGAGTTCACCGCCGGCGCCTTCATTGAGCGCGAACTCGGCATCGAGCAGGTCGCGATGGTCCTTGGTCAGCCACTGCGCGCCGTTCAGCTGGCCACCGCCTTCCTCGCCGCAGGTCAGCGCCAGCTTGAGCGGTCGGTGCGGTACATAGTGTTCAGTCTTCAGGCGGATGAAAAGATCGGTCCAGATGGCGGCCTCCGATTTGTCATCGGCGGCGCCGCGCGCGTAGAAGTTGCCGTTCTCCTCGACGAGCTTGAAAGGATCCCGGGTCCAGTCTTCGCGCTTGGCTTCGACCACGTCGATGTGGGCGAGCAGAAGGATGGGCTTGAGTTTCGGATCCTGGCCCGCGTAGCGGGCGATGAGGGCACCGTCCTTCGGATAATCCGGGTGCACCATGAGCGTCAGGTCTGATTTCGCGAAGCCCGCCGCCTCGAGGCGCGCCGCCATGCGCTCGGCGGCGAGCGTGCAGCTGCCGGCCGAGTAGGTGGTGTTGGTCTCCACCAGTTCCTTGTACAGCGCGCGGAAGCGAGCCTCACCCTCTGGGGTGTCGCGTGGTACCGCGGCGAGGACGGAGGAGGACACACAGAGCAGGACGAGGAGGCGCAGGAGCGTGGGCATGGGAAGTCCCTGAGTCGAAGGAGCCGTCATTTAATGCCGCCCTTGCCTTGAACGCAATCACCGGCGCCGGACTTCAATTTCTGCAAATTCAGGGATGTACTGGACCCCTGCCGTCAGGTCAGTCGCGCGGACTGAAGGTGCGCGGAAAAAAAGCAGGCCGGTCGCGGTAACGCAGGCGGTACAGCGCGGCCGGGCGCTTGCCCGTCGTTCGTACCTCGCCGGTGTCCTCCAGCAGCGCCTGCGCGGCGAGCCGCTTGCGGAAGGCGCTTTTCTCGATCGGTCGGTGCAGCACGACTTCATAGATCTGCTGCAGTTCGGGCAGCGTGAAGGGCTCCGGCAGCAGGAATGCCGGCAGCGAGGTGTATTCCACCTTGGAGCGCAGGCGGGTCAGGGCCTGCTGCAGGAGCGACGCATGGTCAAAGGCGAGGGGCAGTGCCACATGATCCCCACGCAGTGGGTGCCACTCGACCGCGCCGGCGTTGGCGCCGGCCTGCAGGTGCAGTCCTTCGCTCGGGATGAGCGCGAAATACACCTGCGTCACCGACCAGCCACGCGGATCGCGCGTGGCCGAACCCACGGCCGCAACCTGCTCGAGATACGGCGACTCGATGCCGGTTTTCTCCGCCAGCTTGCGCCGCGCGCAGGACTCAAGATCGTCATCGAGGCCAATGCGGATGAATCCGCCGGGAAGGGCCCACTGGCCGGGATACGGTTCGGACCGATCGTCCGGACGGCGGACCAGAAGGACGTGCAGGGCGCCGCTTCGGACCGTGAAAATAGCAAGGTCGACCGACACAAGCGGCCGGTCGGTGGGCAAGGCGGGGTCCACGGGCGCTCCGGTGCAGGGGGCTGTCGTTTGACAGTCTAATTTCATAAGTGGTACTGTGCAACCTTAAAAGATGCTCTGTAACACTTATGATCGGTGACGTCATGGAACTCAAGGAAATCAAGGCCCGCTTCCGCGCCTGCCTGCTTGGCGGTGCGGTGGGCGATGCGCTCGGCGCCAGCGTCGAGTTCGACAGCCTCGCGCGGATACGCGCGCAGTACGGCGAGGCCGGCATCCGGGACTACGGCCCGGACCCCCTGAGCGAGGGCAAGATCACCGATGACACCCAGATGACGCTCTACACCGCCGCGGCGCTCCTGGATGACGGAGCGGGCGTGTTGGACGGACACGGTAACGAGGCGATGCTCGGCCGGTCGCTATGCAGTGCCTACCTTCGATGGCTGCGCTCGCAGGGCCCTGCGTCGAACGTAAGGACCATGTCGGGCCGGGCCACGGGGTTGCTGGAGGGATGGCCCGGCATGCGCGAGTCCCGTGCACCCGGGCTCACCTGTCTCTCGGCCCTCGCGAGTCTGACCTCGCTCGAGGCCTGCACCGCGCAGAATGACCGCAAGGGATGTGGTGGCGTGATGCGGGTCGCGCCGGTCGGCCTGTGGTCACTCGGCAGTCCAGCGCCCGCAGCGATGGCCTGCACCTGGGGACGGGTGGCTGCCGCGATCACGCACGGCCACCCGACGGGCTACCTCGCGGCGGCGGCCACCGCGGTCATTGTCGAGGAACTCGCAAGGCATCAGTCACTGCACGAAGCCTTGAGGGTGGTCGACCAATGCCTTGCCGCGGACCCGGAGTCGGGGGAAACACGGCTGGCGCTCGCCGCGGCGGTGCAACTGGCGCAGAAGGGCGTGGCCAGCGCCGAATGTCTCGAGACGTTGGGCGGTGGCTGGGTGGCCGAGGAAGCACTGGCCATTGCCGTTTACTGCGCCCTCGTCGCGCCTGATTTCGAGTCGGGCGTCATTCTTGCCGCCAATCACTCGGGCGACTCCGATTCCACGGCGTCAGTGGCCGGACAGTTCCTTGGGTTGATGCAT
>CAXBRZ010000118.1:0-7675 GCA_963978075.1 uncultured bacterium
ACACAGTTCTTGCAGAAGTGAAAGCATTCACATCAGGAGCGACCGATGCGCTCGGTGAGATTGGTGCTCTGCCCGCAGGAAAAACCAAAACACAAATCCTCAAAGTCATCATGGGCAGCAACATCAGAACCCTCAAAACACTCAAGTCAATGGTTTCTGATTTGAATCTCAAGACATCTGTTGCTGCCGTTGCCAGTGCCGCCTCAGCGAGCCTCGATGATGCCGGATTCAAGACGCACATGGACTGTCAGTTGGTCACCACACAGCGGATTGTGGCCGCGCGCCGCGATGGCCGGCGGTGTCAGGGCGCCGAAGTTCCGTGGCCGCTTGTTGTGGTCGAGAATGACGTCGCGATAGAGATCTTTTAGTTCCATGGCGCCTCAGCGGAACAGGTCGCGCGCGGTCTCGATCGCGGTGGCGAGCCGGTCGATCTCCTCGAGCGTGGTGTAAAGACCGAACGATGCGCGGGCGGTGGCCGGCAGTCCGAAGAATTCGATGGCCGGCATCGCGCAATGATGGCCGGTGCGGATGGCGACCCCTTCCTCATCGAGGATGGTGCCCAGATCGTGTGGGTGAACTCCCTCAACGACAAAGGAAATGAGTCCTGCCTTATGTGCGGCAGTGCCAATCACCCGAAGGCCCTCGATTGCACCGAGGCGTTCGGTGGCGTAGTGCAGCAGCGCTGACTCCCAGGCGCCGATCCGATCGAGACCCAGCGCGTCGACGTAATCGATGGCGGCGGCGAGTCCGACGGCGCCGGACATGTGGGGTGTGCCAGCCTCGAATTTGTATGGGAGTTCGTTGTAGGTGGTGCCCTCGAACGACACGTGCAGGATCATGTCACCCCCGCCTTGCCAGGGCGGCATCGAGGCCAGCAGAGACTCCCGGCCGTAAAGGACGCCGATGCCGTCGGGCCCGTAGAGTTTGTGCCCTGAAAACACGTAGAAATCGGCATCCAGTGCCTGCAGGTCGATCTTCATGTGCGGCACCGCCTGCGCGCCATCGATGAGTACCGGGACACCGGCTGCATGCGCAATTGCGACGATCTCCGCTACCGGCAGTACGGTGCCCAACGCGTTGGATACGTGTGCGACGCCCACGAGGCGCGTACGCGGCGAGATCAGACGCCGCACGTCCTCAGGATCCACCTCTCCGCGCTCACTGATCGGGACGACGACCACTCGGGCGCCGGTGGCCGCGCATACCAACTGCCACGGCACGATGTTGGCGTGATGCTCGAGTCGCGTGACGAGTATCTCGTCTCCAGGTTGCAGGCGTGGACGTGCATACGACTGGGCGACGAGATTGATGGCCTCGGTGGTGCCACGCGTGAAGATGATTTCCTTGGTGGAGCGCGCGTTCAGAAAACGCCTGATTCTTTCGCGCGCACCCTCAAAGGCGTCCGTGGCACGCTGTGAGAGCGTGTGCACGCCGCGGTGCACGTTGGCGTGAATCTCCGTCGCGTAATGCCGCTCGGCCTCGATGACGGCCATGGGCCGCTGCGCCGAGGCGCCGTTGTCTAGGTAGACAAGCGGTTTGCCACGAATGCTCTGGGCAAGTACGGGGAAATCCGCGCGGGTCTTCGCAAGATCGTAGAGGGGGCTCGGCCTCATGCCACGAACTCCCGCACAACATCGGCGCTCGGCAGGCGGGTGAGCGCGCAGCGTTCCACGAAGGCGCGGCTTGCCTCATCAAATCCGGTCAATACATCGCCCAGAAAGGCATATGTGAGTACTGCCCGCGCAGTATCACGGTCAAGGCCGCGCGAGAGTAGGTAGAACATCATTTTCTCGTCGAGGGAGCCGGTCGTGGCGCCGTGCGAGCACTTGACGGCGTGTGCGTTGATTTCGAGCTGCGGCCGCGTTTCGATCGAGGCCTCTGTGCCAAGCAGCAGATTGCGACTGGACTGTACCGAATTCGTGCCATTCGCATGTGCATCGACGACAACCTTGCCGTCGAAGCTGCCGCGTCCGCGACCGTTGGCGACGCCGCGGTAGGTCTGCTGGCTCGAGCCGTTCGGAGCACGGTGGCGCACAACGGTACGAAGATGCTGCTCGCGGGTCCCATCCGCCATGAACAGACCCGCTAGACTTGCCTCGGCGCCGGGTCCGTTGAGTCCAACAGACAGGTCGAGCCGGAACAGTTGCCCGCCGAGGGCGGCGAGACGATGGTGATAGCGGGCGTCCGCGGCAAGTTCCGCGCGGACATCGCACAGCACGATGGAACGGGCGCCGGCAATCTGCAGCAGGGTGTGGTCAAGGGTTGCCGCGTGAGCAATGTCTGCATCGATGACGATGCTGCTCACCGATTCTGCAGCCTCGTCGCTGCAAAGATGCTCGGTCAGCGTCAGGTGCGCACCTTGCTCGACCCTGACGGCAATTTGGGGATATGCGCCACCCGATCCACCGACAATGACGAGGTCCAGTCGGGCGTTCACGCCGCGGGTGACAGTAATGTCGGTGCGCTCGCAGGCCAGTGCGCCGTTGAGTAATCGAAGGCGGCCCTCCGAGCTTGTATCCGCCCCCGGAACGAGTCCGGCCTGTCGGGTCATCGTGACCCCGTCTGGCAGATGGCTGCGCGATGGGTCGATCTGGCCGTTGCACAATACAAGTCGGTATTCGCCGAGGGGCAATTCCTCTGGCAACGCCAGGGGCGCAAACGCAGCGGGCAGCAGATCGCGGCGCTCAAGCGAACGCAGGTTGGCATAGCGGAACGCATCGTCGCGGGGGGTCGGCAGACCGAGCGACACCAGCCGCTCCAGCGCCTCGCGCCGTTCGGACGATACGCCGGTCGCGAGGGTATCGCGAGCCCGCAACAGGGCGGCGGAGGCGCGCGCGCTCATGCTGCGGTTGGCTCCTCGAGCAGCCAGTCGTAACCCCGCTTCTCCAGTTCCAGCGCAAGAGTCCGGTCACCCGAACGGATGATCCTTCCGCCGGCAAGCACATGTACGAAATCCGGCACGATATGCTCCAGCAAACGCTGGTAATGCGTGACCAGCACGACCGCTCGATCGTCCCGGCGCAGGCTGTTGACGCCGGTCGAGACGACCTTAAGGGCGTCGATGTCCAGTCCCGAATCCGTCTCGTCGAGAACTGCGAGCACCGGTTCGAGCACGGTCATCTGCAAGATTTCGTTGCGCTTCTTTTCGCCGCCAGAAAATCCTTCGTTGACGCCGCGCTTGAGGAAACTCTCGTCCATCTTCATGAGTTTCATCTTCTCGCGGACGATCGCCATGAATTCAAAGGCGTCCAGTTCCTGAAGACCCTGCTGGCGACGCCGCGCGTTCAGCGCCGCTTTCAGCAGATAGACGTTGTTGACGCCTGGGATTTCGACCGGGTACTGGAAGCCTAGAAACACGCCACGCCGGGCGCGTTCTTCCGGTGCCAGTGCCAGCAGGTCCTCGCCAAGGTAGGTCGCGCTGCCGCCCTTGATATCGTAATCCGCACGGCCGGCAAGGATCTGGGACAGCGTCGATTTGCCAGCGCCGTTCGGACCCATGATGGCGTGGACTTCGCCGGCACGCACGGTCAGGTTCAGGCCTTTCAGGATGTTGCGGCCGGCGACGTCGGCCTTCAGGTCGCGAATGTCGAGGATCACGTCCCCGCGTTGGATGCTGTTCATGAAAGTCTCTTGGGTTCAGCCGACGGAGCCTTCAAGGCTTACGGCGAGGAGATTCTGAGCCTCGACCGCGAACTCCATCGGCAGTTCGTTGAAAACGGATTTGCAGAAGCCGTTGACGATCATGTTCACGGCGTCTTCCTGCGACAGACCACGCTGCAGCAGGTAAAAGAGTTGGTCCTCGCCGATGCGCGAGGTTGTCGCTTCGTGCTCGACCACTGCCGAGGGGTTCTTCACCTCGACATAGGGGAACGTGTGAGCGCCGCAGTCAGGTCCCATCAGGAGTGAGTCGCACTGCGTGTAGTTGCGTGCACCGTGTGCTGACGGCAAGACCTTCACGAGGCCGCGGTAGGAGTTCTCCGCATGGCCGGCCGAGATACCCTTGGAGACGATCGTGCTTGAGGTGTTCGCGCCGACATGGATCATCTTGGTACCGGTATCCGCCTGCTGGCGGTGGTTGGCGACGGCGACGGAGTAGAACTCGCCGACCGAGCCTTCGCCGATGAGCACGCAGCTCGGGTATTTCCACGTGATCGCGGAGCCGGTCTCTACCTGTGTCCAGGAGATTTTGGACTGCCGGCCGCGGCACTCGCCGCGCTTGGTCACGAAATTATAGATGCCGCCGACCCCGTTTTCATCGCCCGGGTACCAGTTCTGCACCGTCGAATACTTGATCGTGGCGTGATCCAGGGCGACCAGTTCCACCACCGCGGCGTGCAACTGGTTTTCATCGCGCATCGGTGCGGTGCAGCCCTCGAGGTAACTGACGTGGCTCCCTTCGTCGGCGATGATGAGCGTGCGCTCGAACTGGCCGGTGTTGGCCGCGTTGATACGAAAGTAGGTCGACAGTTCCATCGGGCAGCGGACGCCCTTCGGGATATAGACGAAGGAGCCGTCGGTAAAGACCGCCGAGTTCAATGCCGCATAGAAGTTGTCGCCCTGCAGCACGACGGAGCCCAGGTACTGCTCGATGAGGTGCGGGTAGTCTCGGACGGCATCCGAGAAAGGGCAGAAGATGACGCCCGCGGCGTGCAGCCGCTCCTTGAAGGTGGTGGCCACGGAGACGCTGTCGAACACCGCATCGACCGCGACGCCGGCAAGGCGCGCGCGCTCGTGCAAGGGCACACCCAACTTGTCGTAGGTCTCGAGTAGCTTCGGGTCCACCTCTTCGAGGCTTTTGGGTCCGTCCTTTTTGGACTTTGGGGCGGAATAGTAGGAGATCGCCTGATAGTCGATCGGCGCATAGCGGACGTGTGCCCAGGTGGGTTCCCGCAGCGTCTGCCACAGGCGGAATGCCTTGAGGCGCCAGTCCAAGAGGAACTGCGGCTCGTTCTTGCGCCGCGAAATGAGGCGGATCACATCCTCGTCGAGGCCCGGCGGCAGGGTATCCGAATCAATGTCCGTCACGAATCCGTGACGGTATTTCTGGGAGACGAGTTCATCCAGGTCGGGGGCGGTCGGGGCGGTGTTCATACAGGCTCCGGGCGGGCACGGTGCGCGATGCGCGGGCCGAGCCGGACGGTCAGTTCGGGAATATGGTCGGCCTTGGTATCGGCTAGGTCGATCAACCGGACATCCGACAACGCTCGATGGATGGCGACATTGACGCGCTGCCAACTGCGGCCTACCCGACAACCGGATTCGAGTCCGCACTGTCCGGGATGCAGGGAGCATTCGGTGAGCCCTACAGGTCCCTCCACCGCATCCAGTATGTCCGCCGCGCTGATCGCGTCGGGCGGCCGGGCAAGGCTGTAGCCGCCGCGTGCGCCACGCGTCGAGACGACGAGTCCCGCGCGCTGCAGTTCCTTCAGCACTTTGCTCACCGTCGGCAGGCCGATGCGCGACCATTCGGCGAGTTCAGCGGCTGTGCGCTGCCCGGCGCCTTCGCCGGCCAGATGGGCCAGCAGCACGGTGGCGTAGTCGGTGAGTTTGCTGATGCGTAACACGGGGCGGGGGGTCCGGAGTGATTCTGGACCATTTTAGTCCTGAATGGTCTCCGATGCCATCGCTGCGACGATCGGCGGTGCTGATGAGGCGGCGGGGAGGCTGGCAGGGCCGGGGGAGGGGGCCGAATCGGCTATCATAGGGCCCAACCCCCGCCATGCCGGTCCACTTCTGCGACCGCTGTGGCCCGAACTCAAAGTCTGAAGGAGCCGGAGATGGTGTGCGCCGCCCAGGGGCGTCCTCGACGTTTGCAGGTCGTCTGCGACCCAGGACGGCGTGTGTCTGGCCGGAGGGGCATCTGATGCCCCCTTCGGCGGTCGTCTTGTTCGAGGACGTGGGCTACCGGGTGGGTGGCCGGGCAGTGCTTGGGAATCTCAACCTCTCCATCGCCCGTGGCCGGGTGACGGCGATCATGGGGCCGTCCGGCACGGGCAAGACAACCCTGCTGCGGCTCTTGACCGGGCAGATCCAACCGACCGAGGGGCAGGTGACCGTCGACGGCCGGAACCTTGGCCAGCTCGACCGCGATGGCCTTTACGCGCTGCGCCGCAACATGGGGATGCTGTTCCAGAACGGTGCCCTGCTGACGGACCTGAGCGTGTACGAGAATGTGGCGTTTCCGCTGCGGGAGCACACGGACCTTCCCGAGGCGCTCATCCGCCGTATTGTCCTGATGAAGCTCGAGTCCGTTGGCCTTAGGGGGGCAGCAGGCCTCATGCCGGCGGAACTCTCCGGCGGCATGGCGCGGCGGGTTGCGCTGGCCCGTGCGATCGTCATGGATCCGCAGATCCTCATCTACGACGAGCCCTTTGCCGGCCTCGATCCCATTGCCTTGGGTATGGTCCTGAAACTGATCCGTGAACTCAACCAGACGCTCGGGATCACCAGCATCGTCGTGTCGCATGACGTCCATGTGATCGAGCAACTTGCCGACGACGCCGTGCTGCTCTCCGGTGGCGGCATCGCTGCCGTCGGTAGCCCCGCAGACCTCGCACGGAACCCCGATCCTGCCGTTCGGCAGTTCATGTCGGGCTCGGCCGAAGGGCCGGTGCCGTTCCATTATCCGGCGGCGGATATCAAGGCCGATCTCCTGGGAGGCGCGCCATGACTTTTGCAGGTCCTGACAGCGTCATCGCCAAGTTCGGACGCTTTGCGCTGTTTCTGGGCAGGCTCGTGGGTGGTACCCCGTTCGTGCTGCGCCGGCCACGACTATGGATCGAGCAGATCCACATGAGCGGCGCCCTGTCGCTGGTGATCATCATGCTCTCGGGGCTTTTTGTCGGCATGGTGCTTGGCCTGCAGGGCTACGACCTGCTGCGCCGCTTCGGTTCCACCGAATCGCTCGGGACTGCCGCGGCGTTGGGGCTGCTGCGGGAACTGGGTCCGGTCATCACCGCGTTGCTGTTCGCAGGGCGGGCCGGAACCGCCATCACCTCGGAGATTGGTCTGATGCTGGCCACTGACCAGCTGGCCGCCATGGAGATGATGGCCGTCGATCCGGTGCGGCGGATTTGTGCGCCGCGCTTTCTCGGTGGCGTTGCCGCCATGCCCTTTCTGGCCGCGATCTTCTCGACCATCGGCATCTACGGCTCGCACCTTGTCGGCGTGACGCTGATGGGTGTGGACGCCGGCCAGTTCTGGTCGCAGATGCGTGGCGCGGTCGAGTTTCGCGACGTCTTTGAAGGGGTCGTGAAGAGCTTCGCCTTTGGGGTCGCCTGCAGTGCCATTGCCGTGTTTGAGGGCTACCACGCAGTGCCGACGGCCGAAGGGGTCGGCCGTGCCACCACCCGCACCGTGGTGACCTCTTCGGTTGCCATCCTTGCCATTGACTACATGCTCACGGCGGTGCTGCTGTGAGGTCGGAGAGCTACGCATGAAAAGCAATACTTCTGTTTAAATCGGTACGGGGCTGTTTGTGCTGCTGGGTTTCGCCGCCTTGTTCTTCATGGCCACCCAAATCAGTAGTCGCGGTTTCGAGATCGGTCGTCGTGACTATCACCTGACCGCCAGCTTCGACAACGTGGGCGGTCTCAAGACCGGCGCCCCCGTATCGATCGGGGGTGTCACGATCGGGCGAGTAGAGTCGATCGACTATGATTCTGCGAGCTTCAAG
>CAXBRZ010000119.1:0-7645 GCA_963978075.1 uncultured bacterium
GTGCTCTTCCGATCTCCAGCCGCTGCTGATCCCGGTGCTGATGGCGGTCAGCGCGATCGAGATCGCCACGGCGGAAGAGCATGCCGCCACCCTCGAGCGCCTCGGCTTCGCGGTGGCGGCGGCCTGTGGCCAGCAGGCGCTGCTCCAATTCGTCCAGCCGCTGGATGCGGTCCCGCAGGCGGTGCCGCGGATGGGCCTGCTCCACCCGGCGGGTCAGGAAGGCCAGTCGGTCGCGGTGGGTCTTCAGCACTCGCTGCAATGCAGTACCCAGTCGCGTCTGCTGCAGGTGGAGGGTCCTTTTCCATTCCGCCTGGTCTGGCACGACCTGTTCGGCAGCTCCCGAAGGCGTCGGCGCCCTCAGGTCCGCCGCATAGTCCGCGATGGTCGTATCGGTCTCGTGTCCGACGCCCGTCACTACCGGAATCCTGCAGGCACGAATGGCCCGGGCAACGATTTCTTCGTTGAAGGACCACAGATCCTCAAGAGACCCGCCACCGCGAGCCAAAATGAGGACATCGGCATCCGCCCGCTCGGACGCAATGTGCAGGGCCCTGGCAATGTCCGTGGCGGCACCCGCCCCTTGAACCGCGACGGGGTACACCACGACGGGGATGGCCGGGAAACGACGTTTTAGGATGTGCAGTATGTCGCGAATGGCTGCCCCGGCGGGCGAGGTGATGAGCCCGATGCGGCGTGGCAAAGAAGGCAGCGGGCGCTTGATGGCGCCGTCGAACAGGCCCTCCGCCAGAAGCCGTGACTTCAGTTCCTCAAAACGGCGTCGCAGGATGCCTTCGCCGGCATCCTCCAAATATTCCACGTTGAACTGGAACGACCCGCGGTTTGGATAGACCCCGGCTTTCCCGAACACCTGCACGCGCAGTCCGTCCCGTGGCGCGACGGCGGCGCGCAAGGCCTTTCCCTTCCATAGGGTGCAGGACACCTGCGCCGCCTCGTCCTTGATCGTGAAATACCAGTGACCGGAGGGGTAACGCTTTACGTTGGACAGTTCCCCTTCCAGCCACAGGGACGGCAGGCCGCCATCGAGGACCAGGTTGGCTTCCACGCAGAGACGGGAGACGGAATACACGTCGCGGGGGGGAGGGGAGGCCATGGATGCGAATATAACTCGCCGGAAGGCGTCTTTCAGGTTTACGGAACGGCTACAGTCGCGTAGGATGCCACGCTTTCACCAAGGCTCCCCGGCGGAGCCGTGCGTGCCGCATAGGCCCCGCCGCACCGAGTTGCGGCAGAGGACTGCCCATGCGAATCGACCAAGAAGCACTGACCTTTGATGACGTTCTGCTCGTTCCGGCGTACTCGGACGTGCTGCCCCGTGACGTGGACCTGTCCACGCAACTGAGCCGGAACATCCGGCTGAACCTTCCGGCCGTCTCGGCGGCAATGGATACGGTCACCGAAGCGCGCCTTGCCATCACGATGGCACAGGAGGGCGGGATCGGGATCGTTCACAAGAACATGAGCGCGGCCGATCAGGCGCGCCAGGTGTCGTTGGTCAAGAAGTACGAGAGCGGCGTCATTTCCGATCCGATTACCGTGACTCCGGACAAGACGATCCGGGAAGTCATCGAACTGACGAAGTCGAAGGGTATCTCCGGAGTGCCTGTCGTTACGGTCGCGGGCGAGGTGGCGGGCATCGTCACCCACCGGGACCTGCGTTTCGAGCGCAATTTCGATGCGCCGGTCACCACCGTGATGACCGGCAAGGACCGGCTCGTCACGGTGCGCGAGAATGCGCCGAAGGACGAGGTCCTCGCGTTGCTGCACCGTCATCGCATCGAAAAGGTGCTGGTGGTCGACACCGCCGGCCTGCTGAAGGGCATGATCACGGTCAAGGATTTCCAGAAGGCAACGGAATTCCCTCGTGCCTGCAAGGATGGCAGCGGACGCCTCAGGGTCGGTGCCGCGGTGGGCACGGCACCGGACACGCTGGACCGGGTAGCGCAGTTGGCTGAGGCCGGCGTGGACGTGGTCGTTGTGGATACCTCGCACGGTCACTCCAAAGGCGTCATCGAGATGGTCGCCCGTGTGAAGAAGGCGTTCCCCCACGTCGACGTGATCGGCGGCAACATCGTCACGGCCGCCGCGGCGCTGGCGTTGGCGGATGCGGGCGCCGACGGTGTGAAGGTCGGGATCGGCCCCGGCTCCATTTGCACGACGCGCATCGTCGCCGGTGTCGGTGTGCCGCAGATTACCGCGGTATCCAATGTGGCAGCGGCGCTGGCCGAGCGTGGTGTTCCGTTGATTGCCGACGGCGGGATCCGCTTCTCCGGCGACATCGCCAAGGCGATCGCAGCCGGTGCCCACTCGGTGATGATCGGCGGCCTCTTTGCCGGCACCGAGGAGTCCCCGGGTGAGGTCGAGCTTTATCAAGGCGCGTCCTACAAGTCCTACCGTGGCATGGGATCGCTCGGCGCCATGGCGCAGCGTCATGGCTCTGCAGACCGGTATTTCCAGGCGGATACCGCTGGGGAACTGGAGAAACTCGTGCCGGAAGGCATCGAAGGCCGCGTGCCCTACAAGGGCAGCCTCGTGTCCATCCTGCACCAGCTGGCCGGTGGCCTGAAGGCGGCCATGGGCTACACGGGCAGCCATGACATTGAGGAGCTCAGGACCAAGCCGCGCTTCGTGCGCATTACAAATGCTGGTGTCCGCGAGAGTCACGTCCACGACGTGAAGATCACCAAGGAAGCGCCGAATTACCGGGTGAGCTGAGCCGTGACTGCCGACATCCATGCCCATCGGATCCTGATTCTCGACTTCGGTTCCCAATACACGCAGCTGATCGCTCGCCGGATCCGTGAACTCGGGGTTTACTGCGAACTGCATCCCTGGGATATGTCCGAGGAAGACATTCGGGCCTTTGCTCCCATGGGAGTGGTCCTCTCGGGCGGTCCGGAAACTGTGACCGTCGAGGGTACCCCGCGGGCACCTGCGGCCGTCTGGGCGCTAGGCGTCCCTGTGCTCGGCATCTGCTACGGCATGCAGACGATGGCGCATCAGCTGGGCGGTAGGGTCGAGGCGCATGCCTCGAAGGAGTTTGGCTACGCCGAGGTCCGCGCCCGCGGACATTCCTCGCTGCTGAAGGACATCGAGGACCGCGTGAATGACGAAGGTCACGGGTTGCTCGACGTCTGGATGAGCCATGGGGATCGCGTGACCGACCTGCCCACAGGGTTCAAGGTGATCGCCTCGACACCGGATTTGCCGATTGCTGGCATGGCCGATGAAGCGCGTCACTACTACGCGTTGCAGTTCCATCCGGAAGTGACCCATACGACGCAGGGCGAGCGCATCTATTCGCGCTTCGTTCATGAGATCTGCGGTTGTGGCCATTCGTGGAATCCCGGCAGCATCATCGAGGATGCGATCGCGCGTGTCCGCGCGCAGGTGGGCTCCGCGCACGTGCTGCTGGGCCTGTCCGGTGGCGTTGATTCCTCCGTCGTGGCGGCGCTCCTGCACCGCGCGATCGGCGACCAGTTGACGTGCGTCTTTGTGGATCACGGTCTTCTGCGTCACCGCGAAGGCGACCAGGTGATGGCGATCTTCGCGCAGAACCTCGGCGTGAAGGTGATTCGCGTCGATGCCGAAGATCGGTTCCTCTCCGAGCTTAAAGGGGTGGATGACCCCGAAGCCAAGCGAAAAATCATTGGACGTCTGTTCGTCGAGGTATTCGACGAGGAATCACACAAGATCACGGACGCAGCCGGCGCTCAAGTTGAGTTTCTGGCGCAGGGCACAATCTACCCGGACGTCATCGAATCCGCGGGCGCCAAGACCGGCAAGGCGCATCTGATCAAGAGCCACCATAACGTTGGCGGATTGCCGGCGCACATGAAGCTCAAGTTGGTCGAGCCGTTGCGGGAACTGTTCAAGGACGAGGTCCGCCGCATCGGTGTCGAACTCGGCCTGCCACGCGAGATGGTCTACCGCCATCCGTTCCCGGGCCCGGGTCTTGGCGTCCGTATACTCGGCGAGGTCACGAAGCCCGCGGCGGATACGTTGCGCCTGGCGGACCACATCTTCATCGAGGAGTTGCGCAAGGCCGGTTGGTACGACCAGACGAGCCAGGCCTTCGCGGTGTTTCTGCCTGTGAAGTCGGTGGGTGTCACGGGCGACGGCCGACGCTACGCCCCGGTGATTGCCCTGCGTGCCGTGCAGACGATCGATTTCATGACGGCGCGCTGGGCGCCTTTGCCGTACGACTTGCTCGAAAAGGTGAGCCTGCGGATCGTCAACGAGATTGAGGGAGTCTCTCGGGTGGTGTACGACGTCTCGGGCAAGCCGCCTGCTACGATCGAGTGGGAATAATGTAAACAACTATAAAGTTCTTTTAAACCAATTAGTTAAGAACTGTATAAAGATACCCGCGACTTACCCGTAATCAAAAGCTTATGTTTTAGTATCGGTCAGAATCCTAATACTTCAGTGATAAGACTTCTCGATTTTGTTGAATATGGAATCTACAAATTTTGAAGGATTTAGTTTTGTCCGTTAGAGATCGCCTTACCCAGGAAAATTGGCTGATTTCGTATAGATCAAACGATTGGCAGGAGCTTAGCTATCGGGTAATTTCCAGACGTTATCTGGTGACCAAATCAAGGAATGATCAATGCTAAAGAAAGTGCTCTCGCTGGTAGCCATTCTATCTGTCACGGGATGTGCTTCCCAGTCTCACGTAGTTGTAGGAACGGTACGAGCTCCTATTGCGATAGAGCAGGTCAAGATCTACTTAGTTCCTCCGAAGAAGTTTGAACAAGTGGCAATACTTGACGCATCCAGTCGAGGCTCTTTCGCATTTACGGATCAGCAAAAGATGGATACTGCGATTCTTGGTCTAAAGACACAAGCCGCAAAACTTGGTGCGAATGGTATTTTGCTTCAGAGTGCGGGAGACCAGTCAGCTGGTGCTGTTACCACTGGATTCGGCTCATCAACTGTATCAGGACACAACGCTTTTGGAACAGGATTCGGCGTTGCATCGAACGTGTTTTTCAAGTCCGCAACTGGCACGGCAATTTACGTGACAGAGGAGTGAAGTGAATTAGCAAATGGAGTTTATTCTCTATGATTTGTACGCCGCGAAGTAATCTAAGGTAGTGTTGGTCGGCGGCGTTGCAATTGTTGCAATGCTAATTGCGGGATAGGTCTTTAGAGCTGAGGGCATGGCGACACCTAAACAGAAAAACAGACTATTTCCATCTACGATGTCGTTGAACTCCTGAGCCTGAATTCGGTGACGACTTTGCTTTATCAATATTTTTACACTGCAAGCAAATACGCCCATATCCTCCCGAGCCGCCGCCGAGGCTAGGATCAAAAAATTCGGAAGTCATTTTTATTTCCTTGCAGTTCGAGCACTGCTTGGCGCTCTTGTCTCGTAGCCCCTGCGCCTGAGTATTGATCTGCGAAATTGATGGCGAAGGACGATTGCCTGACATCTGATCCAGCATCGACAAAAGTCGATCGGATAGAGTCAGCACAGGATCTAGACCCAAATTGAATCGATTGAGGCGCAAGAAGCGATATCCGTAGCTCTCTAACGTCAACTGACGCTCGATGTCGCTTTCATTCATGTATTGCTCGAAATTCGAGCTAGTTACCTGCGCGTCGGTTTTGAAATGGTATTCAAAGCCGTCGTACTCAATAACGATGTACTTAACCTCGTCATCAACATCGACGGCGACAAGAAAGTCGACGCGCCAATGCGGATGCTTGTAAGTAGGATCAAGCTGGCGCAAGTAATCTCCGATTGGAAACTGCGGGATAACCTCAACTTGACCAACTCTGTTTTGATAGAACGCCGTAGCGTAAATCCATTCCAAAACTTTCGACTCCATTGGGCTCAATGGATCTGTGTCGGCAGCACTTGCCACCTTGACCTCAAGCATCTTGCGAAAGTGACGTAAAGCCGCTCCAATTGATCCACGAAACTCATCAATTGGCTTGGAGACCACAAACCAAACCATCTCCTGAGCTCGACTAAAGCCAACATTCAATCGTTGAAGCTTCAGTTTTTCTGTAACCGCTTCCGAGGCGTTCTCAAGAGCAACAGGGAATACGTAATTTAGATTATCGCTCTCGCGGGTTGCGACCATAGAATAAAAAATGATTTGCCTCTCTTCGCCCTGGCAACTGTCAAAAGTCATAATCTTGAGTTTGAGCTGAGTTCGGAATTCCTCAAATTTAGGATGTGAGGAAAATTTCCTCGTGAGCGTCGTGTGCTGCTCGCGAAATGGGGTAATGATGCCGACGGTCGGAGGAGAGGCTTCCAGAAGCAAAGATTCACATTGCTCTAAAATGTATTCAACCTCATCGAGGTTGGTGTTGCGCGGCGAAACTGTGTCTGATTGGGGGACTTCAGAAAATGAGATACAGTCACTAACTGGAATGGTACGAAGCTTTATTGCTTGCAGATTTCCGCCGTAAAATTGTGTGGACGAATAATTTATGAGCTCTTTGTAAGATCTAAAGTGCTTCCGTAACATGATGCTAAAGTTCGCACATAATTGGCAAAACTCGAGCACCGAGCGCTTTACATCAAAGTAGCTTAGCCTCTCGAGCATATCGGCTTGATTCGATACTTCTCTCTTAAAGAACGTCTCGAGTTCTCCGCGAAATTTTTGGTTAAGAGAATTGCTCGCATTCGAAGACTTTGTATTGCTGAACTGATTGCTGTCGCCCATAACCACGACCTTCTTCGCTCGAAGCAGAGCTGGGAAAGCTTGCGCAACAGATACCTGAGAAGCTTCATCGATCACCAGGACATCAAGCAGTTCGCTCTTCAGCGGCATGTATTCGCCAAATTCACGTATGCTGGCGATCATCACGGGGAAAGCGTTCTTGACGCTCTCAAACTTAGTCTCAGGAAACTTCTGCTTTTCCTTAATTAGTTGCGAAAGAACTTTTGCGTCAGTGCGCGAATTCTCCATGAAATTTACGAGTCGAGAATCGACTTCGGTATTCATGAGGACCGTGTTCAGTCGTTCGATTTCAGCTTTTCTTCCAACGTAGTGAAGCTCTGGCGTCGCACTAAACTGCCGAATTAGCTTTTGAAATAGGTGCACATATCGAAGAACGCTGATCCACCTCGGTGCTTGGTCGATCTTTGAATTAGAGTTCGATTGGGAAATTAAGTGCGCTAGGGGCGCTGTATGTTCGCAGTGACGGGAGAATTCGAGAAGCGTCGATATTCCGATAATCGGAATTGGTAGATTAGCTAATGCGAAATATGTTGCCTCGAAGCTAGGCTTTCGTGCGTCAGTTTTAGCGAGAGCGCTGATTACAATCCTCGCATTGTTTAGGACGGAAGAAACTGCTAACAGATCGTCAGGGAATCGGATATTTCGTGAGAAGGTGGCTACTTGTTGGCATTCTGACGCTAATGTTAGAAGTATTTTTTTCTTAAACAGCCAACCAAACAAGAAATGACGCTCTTGCTCAACGCGAGATAGCAATTTTGAAAGCTCAGAAACCTGGGCTTCGGAAATCACTGGGCAAAATTCGCCGCTCGATTTTGAGAAACGAGAAGCGCAGCATTCCGAAAAGGCAATCGCCTCGAGTGAGTCTAGGAATTCCTTTGGATTAGATAGAGATCGGAAGAGCGTCGTGTAGGGAAAGAGTGTAG
>CAXBRZ010000120.1:0-7538 GCA_963978075.1 uncultured bacterium
GCAGGCACTGAACGTCTGGGCGCACCGGCACGATGTGCCGATCACGACGCTGAACGCCCTGCGCCGCCGCCTCTCCGCCCTGAAGGGCGGGCGTCTGGCCGCACGTCTGCACGGGCGCGACGCGCGGGCCTTGGTCCTGTCGGATGTACCGGGTGACGATCCGCGCGTGGTGGGGTCGGGCCTCGTGGCGGCGCCCCCCGCCGAGGCGGCCCTGCCGCCGGACTTGCCCGAGTCGCTCGCTCGGTTGTTCGTCCCGCGCGAGACGCCGCCCTCGGCGACGCTGCCTTTCACCGTCGTGGGTTGCCTGACGGATGCGATCGATGCGATCGAGGCCCGCGCAAGCACCCTGGGGCTGCGCGTGATGCGCTGGCCGTCGCGGCTGGACGGCGCGGCCGAGGAGGTCGGCGCGACGCTGGCCAAGGCGCTGGTCGCCACCGATGTGGATGTCGTGGTGGCCGGGGGCGAGACCACGGTGGTCCTGCCTGAGGAGGCCGGTGTCGGCGGGCGTTGCCAGCATCTGGCGCTGTCCGCGGCGCTTGCGCTTGAAGGCCATGCAAGGGTGTGGTTGCTTGCCGCCGGCACCGACGGGCTGGATGGCGTGGGCACGGATGCCGGCGCCCTCGTGGACGGCGCGAGCGTCGAGCGGTCGCGGCTGATGGAGCAGGAGCCTGCCGAGGCGCTGCGCCGGGCGGATGCCGGGCGTTGCCTTGCCGCCAGCGGCGACCTCTTGAACACCGGGGCCACCGGCACCAACGTCGGAGACCTTGTGATCGGACTGCGCGGGTCGGCCTTGGCGGCCTTGTCGGGTGCCGCATGAAAGTCCTGTTGCTGGTGGACGATGCCGACGAGCAGACGCTGTACCGCCATCACCTCGAGGCCGGTGTCGAGGACCTGACCGTGGTGGCACATGCGCCCTCACGACAGGGACCGCTGCCGCGGGAGTTTCATGCGGCGGGTTACGACGCGGTCCTCATCGATGACCGTCCGGGTGGCGCGGATGCCATCGACTGGATCCGCGAGTTTCGCCAGCGTCTGCTGTTTCCACCCATCGTGCTGCTCCTGCTGGCCAATGACCCTGCGCGTGCGCAGGCTGCGATCGAGGCGGGCGCCTATGGCTGCGTGGTCAAGCGCAAGATCGGCAACCGCGCGTTCGTGACGCTGGTGAAGGATGCGGCCCGGCTGCAGACCCGGGTCCGCACGTCCTTCAGGGCGAGTCCCGAAGCGCTGGCCGCCTACCGTTTTGGCACGACCGTGATCAAGGGCGTGCGCTGCATCCGGCCGTTGGCGCAGAGCGCGCTGTCGACGGTGTATCTCGCCGAGAGCGAGCGCGAGTGCCGCATCGTCGTCTTGAAGCTGTTGCGGCACATTCCGGACCTCGGCGACAAGCCCGGCACCTTCGACCGGTTCCTGCAGGAGTACGACATCATCCGCCAGATCGATCACCCGAACGTGGTGAAGATCTATGCGCTCGGCGTGGCAGACGACCATGCCTACCTGCAGATGGAATATTTTCCGGCCGGCGACCTGCGCACGCGGTTGCGTCGTGGCCTGTCACCGGCCCTCGCACCGCAGATCCTGCGCCAGATGGCCGGTGCGCTCGGCGCGATCCATGCGGTCGGCGTCCTGCACCGCGACCTGAAGCCCGGGAACGTGATGCTGCGTGACGATGGCAGTCTCGCGCTGATCGATTTCGGGCTGGCCAAGCAGATCGCGCTGGAGTCGGAGATCACCGGCAGCGGCGAGATTTTCGGCACACCGTACTACATGAGCCCGGAGCAGGGGCACGGCCGGCCGACCGATGCGCGCTCCGATCTCTACAGCATCGGGATCATGTTCTACGAATCGCTCACCGGCCGTAAGCCCTATCTTGCCGCCACGCCGATGGCGGTGATCTGGCAGCACACCCACGCACCGATTCCGAAACTGCCGGTGGAGCACGCGCGCTGGGGACCGATCTGGGAGCGCCTCGTGGCCAAGAAGCCGGAGGACCGCTATCCCGATGCGCAAAGCCTTCTGGCGGCGATGGACCGTCTGGAAGGAGGGTTCTGATGCTCCTGGCGGCGACGCCCGAGGCCTGGTACGCGCTGGCGGAGCGTTCGCTGGAAGTGCTGCTGGTCGATCATGCCAATTGCGAGAAGAAAGCGGCATCGACGGCCTTGGGGCTCATGTTCGCCTATGCCGATGATGCCGCGCTTGGCCTGTCACTGGCGCGGCTGGCGCGCGAGGAGCTGCGGCATTACGAGCAGGTGCTGGCGCTCATGAAGCGTCGCGGTGTGTCCTATGCGCGCATGGCCCCGGGGCGCTACGCCGGCGAACTGCGCCGTGCGCTCTCCTCGAACGAGCCGGAACGAAAACTCGACCTTCTCATCGCCGGCCAGCTCATCGAGGCGCGCTCCTCCGAGCGCTTCGCCGGACTTATCCCGCGCCTGCCCGAGGATGTGGCCACCTTCTATCACGGACTCGAGGCCGCCGAGGCGCGCCACACCGATCTGTACGCCACTATGGCCGCACGGCACGCCGAGGCCCATGGGCTTGACCTTGCGCGGCATACGGCGCGCCTTGCGGCGGTGGAGGCGGACTTGTGCACCCGCCCCGACGAGCAGTTCCGCTTCCACTCCGGGCCGCCGCACCCCTGACGCGGGTCAGCCGAGCGAGTCGAGCGGGACCAGTTCCACGCCGTTCGGGTCCCAGCGCCCGACGAGGGGAGCGCCTGACCAGTCGGAGAGCACGATCCGCGTGCACGACCGCCCGTCCACCTCCACCGTGTGGCGCCCGGGGCGGTGGGTGTGGCCGTGCACGAGCAGGTCGATGCCCCCTGCGCGCAATACGGTCTTCACGGTGTCGGCGTTGACGTCCATCAGCATGCGGGACTGGGTCGCGGTGTGGGAGCGGCTGCCGGAGCGCGCGGCCTCGGCGAGGAGGGCGCGCGAGGCGCGTGGCAGCGCAAGAAAACGCTTCTGCCAGATGGGATCCCGCACCATCGCGCGCAGGCGCTGGTAAGGCACATCGTCCGTGCACAGCCCATCGCCGTGCGTGCACAGCAAGGTCGTGCCGTAGCGCGTGACGGCGGTGGGATCCGCCAGCAACCGCACCCCCGTGTCCTGCTCGAAGCGCCCGGTGTAGAGAAAGTCGCGGTTGCCGGCCATGACGTACAGCTCGACCCCCTCGTTCGTGAGGCGTCGCATCGCTGCGAGGACCGCAAGGCGGTGCGGATCGTCCTCATCGTCGCCGATCCAGTGCTCGAACAGGTCACCGAGCACGTACAGCGCTTCGGCCGAACGTGCAGGCCCGTCCAGCAGCGCGACGAAGCGCTCGCCGATGGCCGGCTCGGCGGCGTCGATGTGCAGGTCGGAGACGAGCAGCGTGTGCAAGCGGCAGGTTACGGGACGGGCACGACCGCTTCGATGACCACTGGGTCGAGCGGAACGTCCTTGCCAAACGGACCGCCGGAGCCGGTCGGCACCTTGCCGATGCGCTCGACCACGTCAAACCCGTCGACGACCTTGCCGAATACGGCATAGCCCCAGCGCAGCGGCGTCGGGTCGAGTTCCTCGTTGTCGGTCAGGTTGACGTAGAACTGTGCGTTACCCGAGTGTGGTGCATCGGTGCGGGCAAGCCCCACCGTGGCGCGCTTGTTGGACAGTCCGTTGCCGGACTCGTTGGCGACCGTTCGGACCGCGGAGCGCTGGTTCATGGTCTTGTCATAGCCACCGGCCTGCACGATGAAGTTGCCTACCACACGGTGGAACACGAGACCGCTGTAGTGGCCGTCACGCATGTACTGCACGAAGTTGGCGACGGTCAGCGGCGCGCGGGTCAGCTCGAGCTGGATGGTGAAGCTGCCGAGGTTGGTGTCCACACGGACCCGCGACGGTGGCGGCTCGACCGGCTTTTCGGCCGCGACCGGCGCCTTCTCGGCGGCCTTGTCGGCCGCCTTGGGGGCGGCGTTGGCCAGCCCGCCGAGGGTCAGCGAGGTGGTGAGCATGGCCAGGATCGCGAGGCAGGACAGTCGGGTGGAGCGGGACATGGGCAGGAACCGGGTGAGAAAGAGGAGGGCGCATTATACTCGCCCCCCATGACGAGTCCCTTGGCTTCGCGTTTTGCTCCCAGCCCGACCGGCTCCCTGCATCTTGGGAACCTGCGGACGGCCCTCTACGCCTGGTTGGTGGCCCGCCGCGCGGGCGGCCGGTTCGTGCTGCGCATCGAGGACACCGACCGGATGCGCTCGGACGAGGCGAAGATCGCCGAGCTGATCGAGGACCTGACCTGGCTTGGGCTCGACTGGGACGGGGGACCCGGACAGGACGACGGCACCGGCCCTTATCGGCAGAGCGAGCGGGCCGCGTCGCATGAAGCCGCCTTCGGGAAGCTGCTCGCCGGCGGCCACGCCTATCCGTGCTACTGCACCGAGGAAGAGCTCGAGGCCGAGCGGCAGAGCGCGCTGCGCCAGAAGCGGCCGCCGCGCTACTCGGGTCGTTGTGCGGTGTTGGACGCCGCGGGCCGCGCGGCGCGTGAAGCCGAGGGTCGGCGGGCGAGCCTGCGCTTTCGCCTGCCGCCCGGTCAGCGGCTGGCCTGGGATGACCTCGTGCGCGGTCCGCAGAGTTTTCGCAGTGACGATCTCGGCGACTTCGTGATCCGCCGCGCGGACGGCTCGGCCGCCTTCCTCTCCTCCAATGCGATCGATGATGCCGCGATGGGCATCACGCTCGTGCTGAGGGGCGAGGATCACGTGGCCAACACGCCCCGCCAGCGCGTCCTCATCGAAGCGTTGGGTGCAACCCCGCCGCAGTACGCCCATTTGCCGTTGCTCGTGGGGCCTCAGCACGCGCCGCTCTCCAAACGCGACGGGGCGATGAGCGTGCGCTCCTTGCGCGAGCGCGGCTATCTGCCCGGTGCGGTGGCCAACCTGCTCCTGCGGCTCGGCCACTCGGGGGCGGAGGACGGCTATCACGAGGTGGCCGCGATGCCGGCCCAATTTGACCTGAAGGCGCTGGGTCACGCGCCCGCCCACGTGGACGAGCTGCAGTTGAACCACTGGCAGCACGAAGCGCTGCTGCGCTGTGAGGACGCCGCGCTGGTTGATTGGGTGCGCGGCAAGACGCCTGCGGGCCTTGAGCTTGCGACCGTGGCGACCTTGCGCAAGAACATCCTCCTGAAGGCCGATGCCGAGCGCTGGTGCGGTCGTCTTTACGGCAGCCTTGAGGACCCGGATGCCGAGGCGCGGTCCGTGCTCGCGGCGGCCGGTCCCGCGTTCTTTGACGCGCTTCTTGCGGCGGGCGCCTGTGACTATGACGCGCTTGTGACGGCGGCGAAGGGCACCGGCGCGAAGGGCAAGGGGCTGTTCCAGCCGCTGCGCCTCGCGCTCACCGGTACGCTCGAGGGGCCTGAACTGAGGCCGGTGCTCGCGCTCATGCCGCCCGAACTCATCCGTACCCGCTTTGAACGGGCCCGTGCCCTGTCGACAGTCTGACCCTGAAGGAATCTGCCGTGACGATCGTGATCCACAACTCGCTGACCGGCCGCAAGGAACCGCTCGTCACACTCGAGCCTCAGCATGCGCGCATGTACGTCTGCGGCATGACGGTCTATGACTACTGCCATGTGGGTCATGCCCGTTCCCTCGTGGTGTTCGACACGGTGCGCCGCTATCTGCGGTACAGCGGCTACCGGGTCACGCACGTGCGCAACATCACCGACATCGACGACAAGATCATCCAGCGGGCGCAGGAGAACGGCGAGCCGATGCACGCGCTCACCGAGCGCTTCATCGCCGCGATGCACGAGGACTGCCAGGCACTCGGCGTCGAGAGCCCGGAGCACGAGCCGCGTGCCACCGAGTACGTGGGCGCCATCGTCGCCATGATCGAAAGGCTGATCGCGAACGGGTATGCCTATGTCGCCAGCGACGGGGACGTGTTGTACGCGGTGGCGAAGTTCGAGGGCTACGGGCAGCTGTCGGGCAAGCGACTCGCCGACCTTCGGGCCGGCGCGCGGGTGGAAGTGAACGAAGCCAAGCGCGACCCCTTGGATTTTGTGCTGTGGAAGAAAGCGAAGCCCGGCGAGCCTGCGTGGCCCTCGCCCTGGGGGGATGGTCGCCCGGGCTGGCACATCGAGTGCTCGGCCATGTCGGTGGCGCTGCTCGGCGAGCATTTCGACATCCACGGCGGCGGCATGGACCTCAAGTTCCCGCACCACGAGAACGAGATCGCCCAGACCTGCGCCGCCTGCGGCTCGAAATTCGTCAACACCTGGATGCACAACGGCTTTGTGAACGTCAACGCCGAGAAGATGTCCAAGAGCCTCGACAACTTCTTCACCGTGCGGGAGGTGCAGAAGACGCTGCGCCCCGAAGTGATGCGCATGTTCGTCCTCGGCAGCCATTACCGCGGTCCGATCAACTATTCGGACGAGAACCTGCGCCAGGCGGACGCGGCGCTCGAGCGTCTGTACACCGCCCTGCGCGACGTCTCCGTGGTGGCCGGTCTCGCCTCCGCGGCGACGGTGCGATTTCGTGAGGCGATGGACGACGACTTCAACACACCCGAGGCCCTTGCCGTGCTGTTGGCGCTGGCGCGCGACCTGAATGTGGCGAAGGCGGCGGGCGACGCGACGTTGGCCGGCGCATTGGCGGGCGAGCTTGTCGCGCTCGGTCAGGTGTTGGGCATCCTGACGCTCGAGGCGGAGGCCTGGCTCAAGGCCCGGCCGGGGCAATCCCTGCAGGCAGAGGCGGCCGACCCTGCGGCGGCGCAAATCGATGCGCTTGTCACCGCCCGCAACGAGGCGCGCAAGGCGAAAAACTTCGCCGAGTCCGATCGGATCCGCGACGAGCTGCTCGCACGTAACGTGGTGCTCGAGGACGGTCCGAAAGGGACGACCTGGCGCTATCGCTGAGTCCGGCTACAGGTGCAGCAGGATCACGGCTGCCGTGGCGGTGGCCGTGCAGAGGAGCTGCGCCGCGAGCAGGGTCCATCGCGCGGGGCCGCCTGTCCGCAGCCGGGTGACGGCGCCGAGGCTGATCACGATCAGGTTGGCTGCCATCAACAACTGCCAAAGGTGCGCGGCTGCGCCCTCGTCATGCTCGGTGACGGCGCCCGCGAAGGCGAGGTGTCCACACACGAGCGCGAGCGCCAGAACACCGAGGCCGAACGGCGTCCAATCAAGTAAGCTCAAACTCGCTCCGGACGATGGGTTGCTCTCGTGCCGGCTCATGGAGGAGGATGTACGGCATCGCCCGCCGGCGCCGGTGTGGCCGCCTCGTTCTTCAGTCCTTCGATGTTCTCGGCGATCGAATTAAGTTCCGCCCGGTAGCTCTCAAGGTCGCTGGCGTTCAGCCCGATCTCGACCCGGACCAGTTCCTTGTCGCCCTTGAGGTAAGTCTGGATCCAGGCACGACGCTTCGCGAACAGGCCCTTGGGAGGCCCGTCGATGAGGTCCCAGCGGCGCGCCTCGATGCCGTCCAGATCCAGTGTTTCGGTCCGCGATTCGGTCCGTTCGTTGCCTTCGATCTGCGAGGCGCGCTCCTTCTGGATCCATGCGTT